>JAQBZT010000019.1 GCA_027622355.1 bacterium
AGGCGATTCTCCGAATCGCCACGGCGAACATGTATGCGGAATTTCTCCCCATGATCGCGCGCTACGGCGTCGATCAGCGGGATTTCATTCTGCTTCCCTACGGCGGGGCGGGGCCGACGCACGCCTTTTTCCTGGCGGAGGAGGTTGGCCTGACACGGCTTTTGATCCCCCGGCCGCCCGGCGCGATGTGCGCCCTCGGGGCGGCCCTGGCCGATTTTCAGATGGATTTTGTGCGGAGTATCCGCTCCATGCTTTCGGACGCCGAGAGCCTGGAGAAGGTGTTCGGCGAACTGGAAGAAGAAGCCGCCTCCTGGCTATCCGCGCAGGAGATCCCGCTGGCGGGCGCCGAATTCGAGCGGAGCGGCGACATGCGCTTCCACGGCCAGTCGTTCGATTTGACCGTCTCCCTCTCCGGCCGGGAGAGCCCCGAAACCTCCTTCCGCCGGAGCTACGAACAGGTTTACGGCTATCAGGACTCGAATTGCCCCATCGAGGTGCTGCAACTCAGGCTCCTGGCCCGGGTGCCGAACCCGCGGCCGAATGTCGAGGCGAACGGCCAGAGCCCTGCGGGAAGCCGGTCTGCACCCGCCGCGGAGCGGCAAATCTTCTACCGCGGCGAAACGATAAAGGTGCCGGTCTACCGGCGCGCCGATCTTCCCCGGGAGGTTCGCCTTCCAGGGCCCGCCGTCGTGACGCAGTACGATACCACCATTTTCATTACGCCGCGTTTTGATTTCTGGACCGACTTCCGGGGGAACATTCGAGCGGAGGCGAAGCGATGAAAACGCCGGAGATGGATCCCATCCTTCTCGAAGTGCTCCGGGCCCAGATGCAGGGGGTCGTCGAGGAAATGGGCGAGATGATGACCCGCTGCGGCCACACAGTCTTCGTCAAGGAGACGCAGGATTTTGTCGTCGCGCTGGTCACCCTGGAGGGGGAAGTCGCCTTCTGCTCCGAGCGGGTCGGCCTCTGGGTCGCCATCGGCCAGAACTACAAGGCGGTGATCGATGCGGGCGGCCCCTATGCGGAGGGGGATGTCTGGATCACCAACGATCCGCACGAGAGCCGGGGGCTGGTCGCCCATCTGCCGGATATCTTCGGGTGGCGGCCCATCTACCACGGCGGCGAGCTGGTCTGCTTCGCGTGCGCGTTTCTCCATTTCACCGACGTGGGCGGGATGGCGCCGGGCTCGGTGGCGCCCCGCGCGGTGGATCTGTTCCAGGAAGGCACGATCATCCCCGTCACCAAGCTTGTCCAGAAGGGGGAAATCCGCGAGGAGATTCTGCGTTTTTTCCTGCGCAACACCCGGACCCCGGAGCGTTGCCGCGGCGATCTGCTTGCCCTGCTGGGAACCTTGCGGCGGGCGGAGGAGCGGCTTCATCATCTGGCCGAGAAATTCGGCTCCGATACCATCCAGCAGGGGCTCTACAAGGTCCTCTCCTACGCCGAGGAACAATCCCGCGCCATCATCCGGGAGATCCCGGACGGGGATCATGTCTTCTGGGACTACATCGAGGGGGATTTCGCGCCCGGCGGAAGGCCGATCCGCATGCGGCTCAATCTTCAGGTGCGCGGCGATGAACTCACGCTCGATTTTACCGGGACGGACCCGCAGGTCTCGGCCGCCTTCAACATCCCGACCTACGGGGATGACAGCCATTATTTGCTCGTTCTGGGTGTGGTGAACTTTTTCCGGACGGTGAAAACCGATCTGGTATACAACTCGGGGCTCGTCCGCCCGGTCAAGGCCCGGAACCCGGTCGGCACGCTCTTGAATCCCGAACCGAACGCCCCCTGCGGGGCGAGACAGGCCACCTTTTTCCGGCTGGCCGACGTGGTGCTCGGCGCCCTTTGCCAGGCGCTGCCGGATCGGCTCCCCGCTGCCGGATGCGGGCAGGGCTCGATCATGCTGGTTTCGACGCCGGAGGTCGCCACCGGCACGCGGGTGGTGAGCATCGTTCAGCCCCTGGTGGGCGGCTCGGGAGCCCGCCCGGCCGAGGATGGCACCGAGGGGGTGGACTTTACCACGGGCTTTTACCGCAACATCCCGAGCGAGGTGCTCGAGTCGGAGACCCCGGTCGTGGTCGAGGAGTATGCCCTGCGCCCCGATTCGGGCGGGGCCGGCCGGCGGCGCGGCGGCTCGGGCCTGAAGTATGCCATGCGTGTACTCTCGCCCGGCTCTATCGTGACCTCTCGCGCACTCGAGCGTTTTTATTTCCAGCCGTGGGGGCGGGAGGGCGGCGCGCCCGGCGCCAACGGAAGGGCGCGGCTCAAGCTGCCGAATGCTCCGCTTCAGGAGATCAAGAAGATTGATGTCCTGGAGCTTCCCGCGAACGCCGTCCTCTTTGTGGAGACGGCCGGCGGCGGCGGGTTCGGCCCGCCCTGGGAGCGTCCCGCGGAAGATGTGCTCCGCGATGTGGAGGATGGGTTCGTCTCTCCTCAGGTGGCGGAGGACGTATACGGAGTGATTCTGAGTGGCGGGTCGGTGGATGCGGCGGCGACCGGAAAGCGGCGCGCCGGGATGCTGGCCCAGTCGAACGGTTTTGGGCGGTTTTCATTCGGCGAGGCAAGGGAGCGCTACGAGTCGGTCTGGCCGGATGCGCTTCAGCTGGCCGTCAACGGGGCGACTGAGGGCCTTCCGGCCACCATTCGCGAGCATGTCCGGCTGGAGATGCTGCGCCGCATCGAGGAGAATGATGAGCTGAGAAAAGGCGCGGACCTGGCTGCGTTGCGCGCGCTTTCGGCCGAAATCCTGGAAAGCCTGAAGCCCTCCGGCGAAAGTATCGCCTAGCCTGCTTCATTGCGGCCGCTCCGGGTGCCAGTGCTTCACATGGCCCCGGCTTATTTTATAAAGAGTGCTTCCAGGCCCGGTCCGGAGGCAGCTTTTGATCTGTCATCTCTTTCCCTTTGCGGCAGCGCGCGTCTTTGCTTTCGCCAATCTCACATTCCGGATTTCTTCAAAATCCCGGTAGAGAAGAGAAAGATCGTCTTCAATCATCCCCCGCGCCACTGCTTTCTGGATGAAGTCGAAGGTCAGCTCGCCGAGGCTAACATCCGCCCCGTGCTTTTTGCCCAGCTTCACGGCGAGGCCCACGTCCTTGTGCAGGTTGTAGATGCGTGCCTTGGCGTTCCACTTGCCGGAGAGAATGTTCTCCGGAAATCGGAAACGGCTCGCGTAGCTGTAAGCGGTCGAGACGTTGAAGACATCAATCATGTCCTCGACCCGCATCCCCATCCGTTCGATGAGCTGCGCCCCCTGGCAGGTCGCAAGGAAAATGGAATGAAGTACCATGTTGTGCACCAGCTTCATAGTGTGTCCCGCGCCGGTGGGGCCGAGATGGAAGGTCTTGTCCACGAAGGGGTTGAGGTATTTGCGCGTTTTGCGGATGACTTTCTCATCTCCGCCCATCATCAGGGTCAGTTTGCCGGCCAGGATGCCGGAGGGGCCGCCGCTCATCCCGGCGTCCACGTAGGCGATGCCTTTTTTTTCCGCCCGGCGGGCCAGCTTCTTGGTCTCGGCCGGATCGGAGGAAGTCAGATCGTAGAGTACCAATCCCTTGCGTGCGCTCTGCAGGATGCCGTCGTTCCCCTTGAGGCAGTCGGCGATCTCGGCGGAGGAGGGCACGACGAAAAAAATAATGCGGCACGCCCTGGCCATTTCGCCGGGGGTGGCGATCCGCACATTTTTCTTTTTTTCGTGGGCTTTCCGGATCTCCGGCACCGTCTCCCAGACGGCGATCGGGATATTGGCTTTCATGAAGCGCTGGGCGACAGGACCGCCCATCCGGCCGAGGCCGATGATTCCGACTTCCTCCGTTTTTTTCATCTGCATCCTTTCACGCGGAACGGGGGCGCCCCCTGTGTTGTGGACAGTCTCCTGGCGGGTGTTTATATTGGCCCTACTTTACATGAAAAACCGACGAAATGTATCCGTTTGTCCAAGGACAGGAGGCGAATCATGCCGAAGAAAGTAGAGCACCTTCATTGGCCCGACGCACCGGATGTCTGGCTGCCCTATGCGCCGCTCATCAAGGTGACGGGTGGAAATACCGTCTATCTTGCCGGGATGACGGCGGCCCCGCTTTACCATTCCCATCCCCATATTCCGGCGGAGTTCGACGCCATGCCGATGGACATGGAGGGGCAGGCCCGGGAGATCATCGAAAAGAGGCAGAAGAGCCTGAACTGCGTCGGTGCAACGCTGGCGGATGTGGTCTCGGTGACCCGCTATCTGACCGACATGCGTATGCAGGATGATCTCAACAAGGTATGGGGAGAATTTTTCGGGAAGACCAAGCCCGGCACAACGACCGTCCAGGTAGTCCGCCTGGCGACGGACCCCCGGTGCCTGCTCGAGCTGACGGCCGTGGCGGTGATCGACTAGCGCGCTCCAGGAGCCGTTATACGTCTTCGGGAGAAACCACGGCCGCCGACGAATGGGCCTTGATCTCGCGCGAGGGCGCACCGCCCTTGATGTTTCTCCCCGTCGGATTCCAGGCGCAGATCAGCTCCGGGTTGGTCCAAACGGTCCGGTATTCGGCGGGAACAAACATCTCGACGAAGATCAGGTCTTCATCGCCGGTATTGATGAAGTAGTGGCGCTCAAACTCGTAGTTGTAGATGACGTGCCCGGCGCGCATCTGAATCGGGTTTTCGTTCGCGAGAAGGGTGCCGGACCCCTGGATGATGTACTGGAAATGCTCCGCGCCCTCGTGGTGGTGGTTCGAGGCCTCCGTCCCCGGGGGATAGATAATCAGCTCCCCCTTGAGGGATTTTGTTCCGAATAGCTTTGGCGTGACGAAATAGATCCGCTTGCGAGCGTCGTGCTCGGAACGGAGAACGGGCTCCAGGGACCAGTCCACGCAGCGGAAGGTGGGGGGGCGGGCGGTGAATTTCGCATCGAAGCGGCCGGCATCGGGCACTTCGAGATAAAGGACAAGCGCGCCCTCCTTCGTTTCGAGTTTTCCCGAGAAACCGGGGGGCAAAAAACAAATGTGGGTGTCTGAAAGAGCATGGTCGCCCGCGGTACCGGTGAGGCGGGCTCTGCCTTCGAGAATCTGGAGCCAGGCGATGCTGGTTGCGGCCACCTCGAGATGCATCCAGCTTCCGGCCTCCAGCTTCAGGCGGCCGAGCTGCATCCAGTCGCTGCCGGTGCGCTCCAGGTTGAGGAGCGATTTCCGGGAAACGCCATCCGAAACAGCGTCAACAGAGGCGTCGTCTTGATGGAAAATAAGGGGCATGGTCTCTCCTCCTTTTTTCTCTACTTCAGCGTTCCGTTGATGACGTAGTTCAGGATGCGGACGATCTGATCCGGAGTTCGGGTGACGGCCAGGGCAGCGGCGTCCACTTCTTTCAGCGCGTGCGCATGGCCCTCGTCGTGCATGATAATGAGAGGCTTGCCCAGAGCGGCCGCGTAGCCGGCGTCGAAGGCCGCGTTCCATTGCTTGTATTTTTCGCCGAAGCGCACCACCACGATGTCGGATTTCTCGAGAAGAGTGCGGGTGCGGATGGCGTTGACGCTGGCGCCCTTGTGGTCCTTCCAGAAGGAGTCGGATTCGCTTCCGAGGATTTCCACGCCGCAGTTGTCGCTGGCGTCGTGGTCGGTGACCGCAGCGGCGAACTCGACCGGAAGTCCCGCTTTCTTGACGCCACTCGTCAGCTGATCGCGCCAGTCCGTATGCACCTCGCCCGAAAGATAGACTCTCCAAGTCTGATTCGACATCCTCGTTGCTCCTCCATCTTCAGGCGGAAAGCCGCCCGCGCGGATGCCCAGTTGTCCTTGCGGGAATGTATTTTAGCGCATCTGCGGAGCGTTGGCACCAGCGGCGATCAAAAGCCCTTGGAGAGTGCCAGACCGAAAAAAATCGCCATGAGGCCGATGACGGCGTTCACCGTGTTCGTGATGGAAAGCGTGCGGATGAGGCCGAGTCTATCCTCGAGTGTCGTGGAAAGCGGCTTGCCGTTTCCGGCGGGCCCCGTTCCACGCGTCAGCCGCAAGCCGATGGCAAAGAACTGGAAGCTCATTCCCATCACCAGGGCGAATACCGCGAGGAGCTTGAGGCCGAGCGGCACGAATATCCGGCCGAAATTCGCGCCCATCGCCGCCTTCAGTCCGGTCAGGTACCAGGCGCCGGTCAGGATCAGGGCGCCCATGCAGATAAGGCTGAAGGGGTGATAAAAGCGGAGAAGGGCGGAGACCTCTCCCGAAAACTCTTCGGGGGTGAGCCTTCTCTTGAGGTTGGCGAGCAGGATCCCGAAAAACACCATCCCGCCCTCGAAGAGGCAGGCGGCAAGAATGTGTCCGTACAAAATCCAGAAATCGCTTCGCGCCATGCGCCCTCCGGGTAATTTCCGTGCAAAAGGCGGACGCGGGAGAATGCCGTTCATTCCGTCCGCGCTCGGGGATTTTTTTATCTGAAAAAGCAGTCTCGCTAGCTGACCTTCTTCCCTTTCGGGAAAAACTTGTCGTACAGCTCGGGCCGCTGCCACTGGGAGAGGAGACCGGCCTTGGTGGCGTTTTTCGTGGAAGAGTTGGGCTGGTCGGTTTCCTCGCGGAGCTGCCGGATCCGGCCCAGGTCGATGTCCACGATGAACATGCCGGCCTTCGTGCTCTCGAAGACGACCTCCTCGGGGGTGGCCACCATCGCGAGGCCCCGATCTTCGGGGGTGAACAGATTCTGCGTTGTCACGACGACGGCGAGATTCTCGATCGCCCGCGCCCAGATGAGGTTCCTCCAGGTGGCCCAGAGTTTCTGCTTGTCTGTCCCGCCGGGCAGGAAGATCAGCTCCGCTCCACGGAGGGAGAGCGCCCGCGCGACCTCGGGCATGTAGACCTCGCTGCACATGGCGAGACCCACCTGCGCATGTGATGTTTCGAAAACAGGGTATTCATCGCCCGCCACGTACATGAAGTCCCAGGCCGGCCCGCCGGTGTAGATCCAGGGGCCGGGGGGATGGGTGCGCCGGTACTTGCTGGGGGTTCCGCCGGTCGGCCGGGCGAGCATGAGGAGGTTGTAGGCGGTCCGCTCCGCGTCGTTGATGGGCTCGATCGTGCCGTACTGAACGTAGATGCCGCAGCGCTTGGCGGCCTCGATCATCGTTTCATGCGGATCGAAGGTGGCGGGCATGCGCCAGGGGCCGGGATAGGACTCGGGGAAGGCGACGAATTCCGCCCCCTGGGCCGCGGCTTCCTCGACGTATTTGACGGCGTCGGCCACGTTTCTTTCATCGTCCGGCGGCTTGTGCGAGAGCGGCTGAACGAGCGCGATTCGAAAGCTCATGGGATTTTCTCCTGCCAGGTGTTATCGATCCGAGAACAGGGTACCGCCTGCCGCCCAGGAGTCTCCGTCAATATCATGAAAAATGACCGTGATGATTGCTTTTGGAGATCCCGCATTCTTGTGAATCGTTTCCGTGATGTCTTGGGCAATGGCTTTTTTCTGTTCCTTGCTCCGTCCTTCGATCAAGCTGACGTGCACAACCGGCATGATGGCGCTCTCCCGTTGAGGATGTGGTTCGGGCCGGGGCTAGTTGTCCTTTGGTTCCGCCGCCAGAACCGCCTTGGAAGCATGATCGTGGAATGGCTCGAAATTCTTCCGGAAAAGGCCGGAAAGCTGTTTCGCCATCTCGTCGTAGCGCTTCTTGTTTTTCCAGGTGTTCCTCGGCATGAGAATTTTCGAGGGGACACCCGGAACCCTTGTCGGGGTCTGCAGGCCGAAGAAGGGAATCGTCTGCGTCGGAACCTTGGCGAGCTGGCCGCTGGTGGCGGCGGTGAGCATCTCGCGGGTGTATTTCAGGGGAATGCGATCCACCTCGCCGGCGGGGCCGCCGCTCGCCCCGGTGTTGACGAGCCAGACCTGGGCCCTGTGTTTCTTGACCTTATCCCGGAGCATCTCCGCGTACTTTGTCGGGTGGTGGGCGAGGAAGGGGGCGCCGAAGCAGGTGCTGAAGGTGGCTTCAGGCTCGGTGACTCCGGCCTCGGTGCCCGCCACCTTGGCCGTGTAGCCCGAGAGGAAATGGTAGACGGCCTGATCGTGGGTCAGCTTGCTGATGGGGGGCAGGACGCCAAAAGCGTCATATGTCAAGAAGAAAACGTTTTTGGGGTGGCCGCCCATCCCGGAGAGAACGCAATTGTCGATGAAGTCCACGGGGTAGGTGGCCCGGGTATTTTCCGTGATCGAAATGTCGGTGTAGTCGATCTCGCGTGTCTCGGGATCCACGATGACGTTTTCGAGGACCGACCCGAACCGGATGGCGTTCCATATCTGAGGTTCGCCTTCCTTGGAGAGGTTCACGGTTTTCGCGTAGCACCCGCCCTCGAAGTTGAATACCCCTTTGTCGGACCAGCCGGTTTCATCGTCCCCGATCAGACGCCGCTTCGGATCGGCCGAGAGCGTGGTCTTGCCGGTTCCCGAGAGGCCGAAGAAAAGGGCCGTATCTCCCTTTTCTCCCATATTGGCCGAGCAGTGCATTGCGCAGACGCCTTTTTTCGGCAACAGGTAGTTCATGATAAAGAAGGCGGACTTCTTCATCTCGCCTGCGTACTCGGAGCCGCCGACGAGCCCCGTTTTTTTCTCGAAATTGACCAGGGTGAAGTTGTTCTGTCGAAGGCCGTCCTTCGGCCCGGCGCCCAGATAGCGCCCCGTGTTGATCACCGTGAACTGCGGTTTGTGGTTGAGCAGCTCCTTGGGGGTCGGCCGGATGAAAAGGGTGCGGCAAAAGAGGGAATGCCAGGCAAGCTCCGAAATCACCCGCACCGGCATCTTGTAGCGGGGATCGCTCCCGACGTATCCGTCGAATATAAAAAAATCGCGGCCCTTCAGGTAGTCGGTGACCTGGTCGTGAACGCGGTCCCAGTTCTTCGGCGAGATTTTCTGATTGATGGGGCCCCACCAGATATCATCCGTCGAGGGTTTTTGATCGACGGTGAATTTGTCCTTCGGGGAGCGACCCGAAAATTTACCGGTGTGGACGGTGATGGCGCCGTTCGTCGCGAGATAACCCTCTCCCCGGGCAACCGACATCTCGATCAGGGTGGAGGTGGGGAGGTTCCGGTAGACGTTTCCGTAGTTGCTCAGGCCGTACGCATGAAGCCCGTAAGGATCTCCCGTTGATCGCTTCGTGGAGGACTTTTTGCCTCCTGCGGTCCTGGCCATTCGTTCTTGCCTCCATCTGTCTCAGAATCGGTCCGGGCGGTTCGGAGCAGGCTGGCGACGAAGGTCATCTGCTCCATGTCGTGAAAAAGCAATCTTCAAGCGGCCGATACGTTCGAAAAAACTATGCCCCCAGCGGGGGGGAAGGTCAACCGGGGGCCCTGCCGAAAAGGAAGAGGCCAAGCATCTGTTTTCGGACGTTTTCGGTGGGATGCCCCGCTCCGGGCCGGGGGCTCAGCCGCTCCGGCCGGATAGCGCAGCGGACCGGTAAAAGGGGAGTTCCGCAACGCATCCGGCGAGTTCCGAATCGTTGAAGCGGATCGTCACTTCGGTTCCGGCCGCCATGGCATTCCGGTGGAGGTAGGAGAGGGAAATGATCTTGCCGAGTGTCGGGGAATGGGCCGCCCGCGTCAGCGTGCCGACCTCATCGCCGTCTTTCCAGATTTTCGCCCCGTTCGGGGGGAGAATTTCTCCCTCGATCCGGATTCCGGCGAGGCCCCGGTTCACTTGTCCGAGATACTTGATTTTGGCGATGACCTCCTGGCCGACGTAGCACCCCTTGCCGAAATCGATGGCCCGGGTTTCGAGGCCGGCCTGCATCGGATTCACGGTCCCGTCCATGTCGATTCCGAACAGCGGAACACCCGCTTCAAGAGACAAGGAACCGAAGGCGGTCAGCCCGGCGGGCACGGCGCCGTTTTCCACCAGGCGCTCCCAGTGGGCCCGTGTCTCACCATGGGGCGCGATGAGAAAAAAGCCCTCCTCGCCCGTCCAGAGCTCGCGGGCAATCAACGTGCCGCCTGAGGGGCAATGGCTGTGCTCGGCCGCATCCGGCGCGGGCAGGCCGGCTTGCGCAAGGCAAGCCCGCGCCTTCGGGCCGGAAAGAGCGATGGCGCACAACGCCCCGGTCAGATCCTCGACCTCCACCTGATCCATGATGATGTAGTGGCCGATGGCTTCCATGAAGGCCGGAGCGGCGCCCGGGGCCAGCTCCGCGAGGAAGCCGCTCTCAGTCCGGTACAACGTGAGGTCGGCGATCAGTTTCCCCTGGCGGGTGAGAAAGGTGCCGTATCTTCCCTCGCCGGGCCGGAGGCCCACCACCTGGCTGGAGAGCATGTTGTGAAGAAACGATTCGGCATCCGGCCCGGAGAAGCGGACGATCCCCCGGTGGGAGAGGTCAATGAGCGCCGCGCCCTCGCGGCCGGCCCGGTGCTCGGCGCCGGGGTCGCCGAAGTCGGCGGGCATTTTCCACCCGGCCTCTTCGATGAAACGGGCGCCGCGCGCTTCGTGAAGCTCCATCAACGGTGATTCAGGCATCGGCCCCTCTGTCCCTCGGTCGTGTCGGCGGCACCGGGAGATGGGGGGGCATGTCCCCCGGCAGTGGCACTCCCGCATGCAATCTCTCCCGTCCCGGTATATTCTATGCCTTCGGGCCGTTTGAAAAAAGTATATGCGCTTTGCCGAATTGTGCGTTGCGGGCTTGCCGGAAGGCCGCAGAGCGAAGGTGGGGTCCGCCCTCGGGCGGAGAAGGAGAGGGAAAATGGGAGAGAAGCTTGGTTTCATCGGTCTGGGGAAGATGGGAACTCCCCTGACGCAGAACCTCATGAAGGATGGCCATGAGGTGTGCGGATACGACATTGACCCGGCGCGCATGGAAGAGCTCAAGGCGGCTGGCGGGACGCCGATGCCCTCCGCCAAGGAGGTGGCGGGAGCGGCGGATATCACGTTCTCGATGCTGCTCAAGCCCGGTCACATCGAGGAGAACACCATCGGACCGAGGGGCATCGCCGCGGCGGGGAAGAAGAGCCACATCCACGTCGAGATGAGCACCATGTATCCCACCTGGCAAAAGGAGCTGGCCGGAAAACTGGCGGCGAAGGGTATTGATATGCTCGATGCGCCGGTCTCGGGATCGGTGGACCAGGTGCACGCCCGGACGCTCGCCTACATGGTGGGCGGGAAGCGGGAGGTTTTCGATCGGGTCAGGCCGGTCATCGCGCCGCTTGCCCGCAAGACCACCTACACCGGAGAGAGCGGCACGGGGGCGACGATGAAGCTGGTGACGAATCTTTTCGTCAACGCCGGTGTGGCGCTGTTGACCGAGAGCATGCTCCTCGGCGAGCGATCGGGGATCGCGCACGAAACCATCCTGGAGGTCCTTCGCTCGGGAACGGTGGGAGGGAACCTGCTCGAGCTGGCCGGCCCGCGGATTCTCGCCCGCGATTTTGTTCCCCAGGGGGCGGTCGAGATATTCGTCAAGGACATGGGAATGGCGATCGATCTCGCCCAGGAGCGCGGGTTCGAGCTCCAGGTGGTGAAGGCGGCCCGGGAGATGTTCATCCGGGCCCAGGAGGCCGGCTGGGCGAAGGATGACGCCATCCGGGTGATCGAAGTGTACGAGGGAAAGGACAAATAAGGAGTTTTGCCCGATGGGTGAGAATCTCGGTTTCATCGGACTCGGAAAGATGGGAACGCCCCTGACCCGGAACCTCATGGCGGACGGCCACAAGGTGTCCGGCTATGACGTTGACCCGGCGCGCATGAAAATGCTCGAGGAGGCCGGCGGTCATCCGGCGTCATCGGCCAAAGAGGTGGCCGGGCGCGCGGATGTGGTCTTCACCATGTTGCTCAAGCCCGGGCACATCGAGGAGAACACGATCGGCCCGAAGGGCATCGCCGCCGCAGGAAAGAAGGGGCTGATTCTCATCGAGATGAGCACGATGAACCCCAACTGGTCGCGCGGGCTGGCCGAGAAGCTGGCTGGCCGGGGGATCACCATGCTCGATGCCCCGGTCTCGGGGACGGTTCCGCATGTGGAATCGCGGACTCTGGCCTACATGGTGGGCGGCGAGAAGGCGGCCTATGAGCGGATTTTGCCCATCATCTCGCCGCTGGCGAAGAGCGTCATCCATACGGGCGGGAACGGCACGGGGTGCTCGATGAAGCTGGTGACGAACCTGATCGTGAATGCGGGCGTGGCGCTTTTAGCCGAGGGACTGCTGCTCGGGGAGCGCTCGGGGCTCTCGGCCGAGACGATCATGAGCTGCCTTCGCTCGGGGGCGGCGGCGAGCCATGTCCTGGAATTGAAGGGCGAGAAGATCCTGGGGCGGGATTTCACGCCGCACGCATCGGTGGGTATTTACGTCAAAGACCTTGGGCTTTGCGTCGAACTGGCCGAGGAGATGGGCTTTGATGTCCCGATGACCGCCGCTGGGCTGGGGATGTTCCAGCGGTCCGAAGCGGCGGGCTGGAAGGAAGACGACTGCGCCCGGGTCATCGAGGCCTATGAGGGGAAGGACAGGTAGTTTCTCTGTGGATGGAATAGGAGAAACTTTTGTTTCGTTATTTCAGGGGAGGCGAAGATGGAGTTGAAGCGGTTGTTGGTTGTGGCGATTGCGGGGTTTCTGGCGACCTACGCCCATTTGCTTTTTGCGCTCATCGGCGATCGGTTTGGCTTGGCAAAGCTGGATTTTGCGCGCGGGTTGGGCGGTCTTTTCTTCGGGGGCTCCTATGGGTTGGGGCTTGCGGCGGTCCACCTGAACGGGATTGTGTTCGCCCTCGTCTACGCGGGGCTGATCGGGCCTCTGCTTCCCGGTGCCCTGGTTGTGCGCGGTTTGGTTTACGGAGGGCTTCTTTTTATTTTTTCGCAGTGTTTCTTCAATCCAGCTATCACGGGCCACGGTTTTTTCTCCCGAAAACTTCATCCGAGGGCCTGGATGACGGCCCTGATCGCCCATGGTATTTATGGCGGGCTCTTGGGCTGGATATCGCCTGTCATCGGCTGATTGAACGAATTTATTTGGTTCTTTCGGGAAAAAGGTATAAGATTTGCCCGTCCATTTTTGTTGCCAACGCCCGATTTGCTCCCCAGGCACCTATCCGAGAGCGAATCTCTCTACGAGAGGCCAGATGGCTTTTTTGCGCGCTTTTTCCAGGGTGATTGACGCCATCAACGAACGCGTCGGCCTTGCCACCACCGTCTGCACCCTCCTGATGGTCATCTTCACCGTC
This sequence comes from bacterium, assembly GCA_027622355.1. Lineage (NCBI taxonomy): Bacteria > bacterium. The sequence continues at coordinate 13,164 of JAQBZT010000019.1, forward strand.
ATCAATGTTGTCATGCGGTATTTCTTCAGGTCGGGCTGGAACGCGCTGATCGAACTTGGCTGGCACATGTTCGGCCTCGTCTTTCTTCTGGGGGCGGCCTATACCCTGAAGTACAACGGGCACGTCCGCGTCGACATTTTTTACGCAAGGATGAGCAAAAAGGGCAAAGCCTGGATTGATATCATCGGCTCCCTTTTCTTTACGCTTCCCGTTTGCATCCTGATCATCGTGACTTCCATTCCGTTTGCCGGGAGCTCCTGGAAATTCCTGGAAGGCTCGCCCGATCCGGGCGGCCTGCCGGCGCGCTTCATCCTGAAGACAGCGATTCCGGTCGGCTTTTTCCTCGTTGCGCTCCAGGGACTCTCTCTCGCCGCGCGCGCCTACCGCACCTTGAAAGGCGATCCTGACGAAGAGGAGGGGAGTTGATGGAGGATTTTCTCATCCAATACTTTCCCCTTCTGATGTTTGCCGTCCTTTTGCCGATGCTGATGCTCGGCTATCCGGTGGCCTTCACCCTGGGGGCGGTCGGTCTTCTCTTTGGTCTCATGGGCATCGGGTTCGGCCTGATGACCTGGTCGGATTTCAATTTTCTTCCGCTCCGGATATGGGGGGTGGCCAGCAACTTCATTCTCCTGGCCGTCCCGTTATTCGTCTTTATGGGGGTAATGCTGGAAAAGAGCGGCCTCGCCGAGGAACTCCTGGACACGATGGGCCTTGTTTTCGGGAAAATGCGGGGCGGGTTGGCGATATCCGTCGTCGTCGTCGGGGCCCTTCTGGCCGCCTCGACGGGAATCGTCGGGGCGACCGTCGTGACGATGGGGATCATCTCCCTGCCCACTATGCTGCGCCGGGGCTATCAGGCGGAACTCGCCACGGGCACCATCGCAGCTTCCGGAACCCTGGGACAGATCATCCCGCCCTCGATCATACTCGTTCTCCTCGGCGACATCATGGACGTGCCTATCGGCTCGATGTTCATCGGGGCCGTGCTCCCGGGGTTCCTTCTCGTGGGGCTCTACATCACGTGGATTGGCGGCGTCGCACTGTTCAAGCCCGAGGCCGCACCGGCGATTCCGCTCAAGGAGCGGCAGGCGCTGGTCAAGGGCGCGCTGCTGCGCCGTGTCTTTCGGGCCCTCGTTCCGCCTGGCGTGCTGATCGTTCTCGTGCTCGGAAGCATTTTCGCCGGCTGGGCCTCTCCCACCGAGGCGGCGGCCGTCGGCGCCTTCGGCGCCATGCTTATCTCCATGGCCAGCCGAAAATTTTCCTTCAAGATTCTTCAGGAGGTCATGACGGCCTCCCTGACCATCACCTGCATGGTGTTTACCATTCTGGTGGGCGCGGCCGTTTTCGGCTTGGTGTTCCGCCTTCTGAGCGGCGATGTCATTGTGGAAAACATCATGGCGGGCATTCCGTTCGGAAGCGGCGGAGTGCTTTTCGTTATCATGTTGCTCTTCTTCGCCCTCGGCTTTGTCCTGGATTTCATCGAAATCCTTTTTATCATCGTTCCGATCATCAAGCCCATCATTGTGATCCTGGGGATTGACCCGCTCTGGTTTTCGATACTGATCGCCGTCAATCTGCAAACCTCGTTCCTGACGCCGCCGTTCGGGTTCTCGCTGTTCTATCTCAAGGGCGTGGCGCCGCCCGGCGTGACAACCATGCACATTTACAGGGGGATCATCCCGTTCGTGATCATCCAGGTGTTCGGACTTTTAGTAACGGTCATGTTCCCCGAGCTCGTCACCTGGCTGCCGCGGGCCATCGGATGGGGGAATTAGGCAGGCGCGCTCCGCACGGTGAAGTATTGCCCAAAAAGAAGGGGCCCCTCGAAAGGGGCCCCTTTTGTTTGCTTCGCGATGCAGGTGGCGGCTAGGCGCCGACCACCTCCCGCGCCTGCAGATAGGCGGCTTCGCCCACCTTCGTCACGCGGTCCACGTTCTTCTGGAACTTCTTGTAGTCGGCGAAGACCTTCGCGCTCATCTTGTCCTTGGAGGTCAGGTCGGCGAACTCCTCCTGGGAGCCGCGGTAGAAGGCCTTGAGGAGGTCGTCGGACCAGCGGCGAAGCTGGACGCCGTGCTTCGTGACCAGTTCCTGGAGCGCATCGCCGTTCGCCGAATCGAAGCGTCCCAGCGTCCAGACGTTGGCGTCGGCCGCCGCCACGTGCAGGGCGATCTTGTAGCTTTTCGGGAGTTTCTCGTAGGCCTTGATGTTGATGGGAAGTTCGAGAACGGTTCCCGGCTCATGCCAGCCCGGGTAGTAGTAGAACTTGGCCGCCTGGTGCAGCCCTTTCAGCTTGTCGTGGAAGGGTCCGATCCATTCGGTTCCATCGATGTTGCCGCGCTCGAGGTTGGTGAACACCTCAGAGCCGGGGAGGAGGACCGGGGTGGAGCCGAGGCGCGCGATGGCCTTGCCGCCCAGGCCCGGGATGCGGAATTTCAGGCCCTTCAACTGCGCGGGCTCGGTAATCTCTTTCTTCAGCCAGCCGCCCATCTGAACGCCCGTGTTGCCGGCGGGAAGGGAGAAGATGCCGAAGGGCTTGTAGGTTTCGTTCCAGAGCTTCTGGCCGTTTCCGTTCGTGAGCCAGGCGTTCACCTGCTGGGCGTTCATGCCCCAGGGTACGGCGGCGAAGAATTGGGCGGCGGGCACCTTGCCGGCCCAGTAGTAGGACGCGCTGTGGCCCACTTCCGCGGTCCCCTTGGTGACGGCATCGAAAATGCCCAGAGGGGGAACAAGCTGGCCGCCGCCGAACACCTTGATCTGAAAATTGCCATCGGTGAGTTCACTCACGCGGCGTGCGACGAGGTCCGCTGCTTCGCCCACGCCGGGCGCCTTGGGGCTCCAGGTGGTGACCATCTTCCAGCGGACGTGCTTTGCCGCGTGAACCGCCGGAGGTGCCGCCGCCTGGAGAATCCCAGCGATACCGGCCACGCCGGCGCCTGCAATGAAGTTTCTCCTGTCCATGCGTATTCTCCCTATGCCATTGAGAATAGAAGTATTCGCGTTTCGGCTCAGCTTTTTTCAGAAGAAAAAATTTTACCAAAACGCGTCGGAATTGGCTAGACCGCCCGCCGCACAGGACGCCGGCCCCTTGGGTGAGAGAAAAGCGTACAGCGCCCCCCCGGTTATGAATCGGATGAACGTGATTCTAGCAATTTTGCAGGGGGTCATCCAGAGTTAATTTTGGGACCGAATAGAAGTGGACTCAGGGTTTGCCCCGGCAGCGGGGGCTGCGGCCTGAGAGGCGGCAGGCCAAAAACGATCGTGCAGAGGCCGCGAAAGAAAATCCTCATGGATACCGAAATAGAAACCGTAACATATTGTAAAACAGTCTGAAGTGGGATTATCCTAATGTATTTTATCGAATATGTTGAGAGAGTCTTCCCCCCTACATGGAACGGGATTCCAACGCTATTTTCCGCTGTTTTAACCCCCAGAAAGGACCCCAAAAGGGGGGGACGATAAGCTGATAATTCTGATAGATCCGGCCAAATTGCTTGATCAGGTCGCGCTCCTCAAAGTGATTTCCAATCAAGATGTAGCCGGTGACGCAGGCGGCGAAGAGGATATGGAACAGCGTGTAGTCCGGTTGCGCCCACACCCACATGAAAGTCGCCGTGTTCAGCGGATGCCGTACCCAAAGGTAGACGCCTTCCTGGACAGGGGTCTCGGATGGGCGCCCGGGAGTCGCCTCCCTCCGCCACGCCGACGCCAGCTGACACCATCCGGAAAATTCCCCGATTCCGATCCGCCGGAGCGCATCGAACCCAATCAAGAGGGCGGCGCCCTTCACGAGGAAAACAGCCGGAGCGAGCAGGGCGGGGATTTGAAAAAAAACGATATCGCCCGCGAGGTTTCCGGGCTGGAGCCAAAGCCAGCCTACGGCGGCGAGGGAGAGCAAGTTGTAGCTGATGCGGTAGTAGCCGTTGTAGAAAAGTTCCCCGAAAAGCGTGCAGGCGCGCTCTTTCGCCGCACTCCGCGCCAGCAGACTGTGGGCCAGGCCGAAGGCGGCCCAACCGGCACAAATGGCAATGGTCCCGGAAAGAGGTGGGGTCATCCGGTCACCGAAACTAGCTGGCGGCTTTGGCCATCTTCGGGGGCTTGTTCTGCGATGCCCATTCCTGGGCGACCTGGCCGGCGGTGGCGAACCAAACGCCGCCCCTGTCCAGCATGTGGCGAACGAGCCGCCCCAGCATCCGGATCCGGTGGTGCTGACCAATCACCTGGGGGTGGCACATGATGTTGAGGTAGCCGCCATCCTCGTAGGTGCCTTCAAACTCCTCGACCCACATCGAGTAGACCGACTCGGCGTCCCAGATCCCGTGGCCCATCGGCGGGTTCGCGCTGAAGCCGAAATAGATAAAATCGTCGAGCGTCCACTTGGTCGGCAGCTCCACCAAGCCGCAGGGGTGGTAGTAGGGCCAGTCGTCGTCCATCAGGTTCGAGTGATAGATGAGCCCGTGCTTTTTCAGAAGTCCCATGGTGTGCGGACTCGGATCGCATGAGGGTGTGCGCGAGCCGAGTATCTTCTGTCCGGTCATTTTCTTCAGGATACCGAGGGCGAGGACAAGCAGTTCCTCCTCCCTTTCCTTGTCCGCCATCTGGAAAGGCTTTTCGTGCAGGTGGCCGTGGTGGCCGATTTCGTATCCGGCCTTGACGATGGTTTCCGTCATCTTGGGCCACCTCTGCGCGGTCCAGCTCGGGAGGAAGAAAGTGCCCGGAACGCCGTAGTCCTTCAGCATCTTGAGGATCCGCGGGATGCCGACCTTCGGGCCGTACTTTCCCATGGAATCGTGCAGGGGCCGGTGGGCCAGATGCGGGTCGCGGGCTATCCACAAAGACTCGCCGTCCACGTCAAAGGTCAGGCAAACGGCGCATTTGGCTCCATTTTTCCATTTCACTTTCGCCATCGACAATCTCCCCGTCTGGAAAAGGCAACGCAGGGCCTCAGCCCCGATTTTCCGAATCGAAATTCGCCACCTCTAACCGGAATTATGCGGCAACCGAGGCCCTTGCCCCGATTCCGCATCGATTGCCCACAATTCCGACCGCG
>JAQBZT010000020.1 GCA_027622355.1 bacterium
GGGCCATTCCCATTACAAAGAATACAGCGAGGGCCAGATTTTTCATTGATATTCTCCTTTTGATTCTGTACGGATGAGGGAAAATCCCATAATTCTGCATCGCGGCTTTTCGCCACTCTGCATTTTATGGCCCCCGAATATAAAGAGGCCATAAAGAAAGTTTAAAGTTTGCGTAAAGAAAAAAGGGCCGGTATCTAGGCGGGTAAAGTCAACCAAATCCGTATCTTATCCCGATCGCATGCCGCGCCGACGCTTCCCCCGTGCGCCTCGATGAGGCTCTTGACGATGGCCAAGCCGAGTCCCGCCCCTCCGCTTTCGCGAGAGCGCGATTTGTCCGCACGGTAGAATCGCTCAAAGATAAAAGGAAGTTCTTCCTCGGCAATGCCCCCGCCCGTATTGGCGAAGGCCAACATGATTCCATCGGCCACCACATCGGCGGAGATTTCGATGGCCCCGCCGATCGGCGTGTATTTCGAGGCATTCTGGATCAAATTGCTCAGCGCCTGCATCAGCTTGTCCCGATCCGCTTTTACGCACCGTGCCTCATCAGAAAATTTCTTTCCGACCGAAATATTCCGGCTTTGAAAATCAAATCTGTACAGATCCAAGACTTGATCCACCAATTCCGGCAAATGCACCTCTTCGCGGTTCAAAAAAGCGCCGGCGGCATCCGCCCGCGTCAACTGCTGCAGATCGTTGACCAGCCGGACCAGGCGGAGGATTTCCTGCTCCAGCATTTCGAACGTCTCCCGGGAAGGAGAAACGACCCCATCCGAGAGGCCCTCCAAGTATCCCCGTATATTCGTGAGCGGCGTCCGCAGTTCGTGGGCGATATCCACGATCATCGTTTTCCGGAGATGTTCGATTTTTTCCAGATTGTCGGCCATTTGATCGAAAGCCCTTCCCAGCCGTCCGATCTCGTCATCCGTGGCGATGCCCGTCCGCGCCGAATAGTTTCCGGATGCCAGCCGCTCCGTGATCTCCGAAATCCGCAACAGCGGCCGCAGGACCGCCCGCGTGAGGAAATAGCTCAACACAACGGACAAGCCCAGGGCGATAACACTGCCCTGGATCAGATAGCGCCGGATGGATTCGACAAACATTCCGTGGGATTCGACAGGCGCAATATGATATTTCTCCATGAGTTCCGAAAAATAATTGGCCGCAAGTATGTCAATGGCCAGCCAAACCACCAGAATCACCGTCGCGATGACGGGAATGTTGATCCCCAAAAGCTTCCACAAAAGACGGTTTTTCATCTCAATCCTCCGCGTCTTCCGCACCCGGCGATTCGGCGAACTGATAGCCGATGCCCCGCACCGTCAGGACGTAAACCGGCCGGGAAGAATCGGCCTCAATCTTTTGCCTGAGCTTCCCGATGTGCACGTCGATCACCCGATCGACGACGCTCTCATCGTGCTGGTAGATCCGATCAAGCAACTCTCCGCGCGAAAAAACCCGCCCGGGAGCCCGCATGAACGTTTCCAGCAGCTTGAATTCGATGGGAGTCAGAGAAACGGGACGATCCCCGAGAGTTACCTTGTGCTTTTCCGCATCGAGGCGAAGGTCGCCGCTGTGGAGTAAATGCCCGCTTTGCGATGCGCCGGATTGCACCCTTCTCAAAATCGCCTTCACCCGCTCCACCAGCTCGCGGGGGCTGAAAGGCTTGACGACGTAATCGTCCGCGCCGAGGGAAAATCCCAGGACCCTGTCCATCTCTTCTTCCCGGGCGGTCAGGATCAGAATCGGCACATCGGAAATCTTGCGTATCTCCCTGCAGACATCCCAGCCATCCATCCCGGGAAGCATGAGGTCGAGAATCACCAATCCGGGCCGGCGGTTTCTTACAGCATCCATTCCCGCTTCCCCGTCATGCGCCAGAATCGTCCCGAAGCCGGAGCGATTCAGATACGTCGACACGAGCGTGGCAATGTTTTTTTCGTCCTCGATAATCAATATCGGTGTTTCCGTTTTCACGTTCACCATTCCCGGATGCGCTCCCAAATCGCAGAAAAATTCCACACCCCATAAATATCATGAAAATATAAAGAAACCGTAAAACCGGCAGGAGGCCGGACGGAAAATGAAAGACACGCCGCGGAAATCCGCGGAGCGTGTGAAAAAGGCATTGAAACCGGCCGGGGCCCGGGGACCTCTCCCGATCAAAGCCCGCCGAGAAGGCTGTTTTTACAGGTTTTTTCTCAACGCCTCGCGGATTTTTTCAAGTTCCTCCGGGACGTAAGGAACCGGCTCTCCCTGTCCCCATACCGGGCCGGGCCAAGCGGCATCCCCCGCGCGGCGGGCAATCACGTGGATGTGAAGCTGTGGCACCAGATTGCCGAGCGCACCGATGTTGATCTTGTCCGGCGCGAAAAGACGCTCGAGCAGCTTCGACACATCGGCGATCTCCTCGATGAGCCGGGCCCGCTCTTCCTCCGCGAGATCGTGTACCTCTTTTAGCCCCTGTCGGGCGGGCACCAGAATCAGCCAGGGGTAGCGGGCATCCCGCATCAGGAGGAGATGCGAGAGCGGTAGCGCGGCGATGAATTCGGTATCCTGCGCAAGGCGCGGGTGAAGTTCAAACATGGTAAATTCACTCCCATCATTTTCCGCGCAAAACTCGCGGAATAATGCTTTTTCCCCGCCAAAAATCAGGCGGTCAGCTCCGGCGCCGGAAGCGGATTCCACCACCTCTTCAGGTTCAGATCCCCGGAGATCACACCGGCCGCGTTATAGCCCGGCGCCCCGTTCAGCCCCCCGCCCTGGCAGCTGGAGCCGCACAGGTAATATCCCTCCAGCGGCGTCCGCATCCCCGAGAGAAGCGGATGCGGCCGGTTGATTCCCAACTGCTCCTTCTTGTACGCCCCCATCCGGACAGCGCCGCGCACCATGTTTTTGTTCCCCCGCTCGATGTCGATGGGGGTATGGAGTTTCGCGGCCCGCACGACATCCAGCGTCAGGTTCGGTGCAAACTCCCGCCAGGCGGCGACCAGCCGGTCGGTCATCTCATCGCGTATCTCATCCCACTTTTCAGGCCCCGCCCCCTCCACATCGTAAGGAGCGCCCGGCCACCAGAACGCCACGTGGCCGCCCTCGGGGGCATAGGAGGGATAGTGCTGGCTGTTGCACGAGCCGTTGCCCATCGGCGTGGTCGGCAGCTTTCCGGCGCGGCGCTCCCGGGCGTTCTGCTCCACCTCCTCGTCGGTATCCGCCCCGAATATGACGTTGTAGGACTCGCCGACGTCCGGATCGAATTCCTCGGCCAGATAGCGGGGGCGGTCGGAGAGCGCGAGATGAAGGGTCATCAGGGAATGGAAACCCCAGTCCCAGTTGCGCATTTTTTCATTCACCTCCGAGGGAAAGGCATCTTCCCCGGCGAGGCGGATCGAGACCGGCGCATTCAGGCTGCTGGCCACAAACTGTTTGGCCGTGACACGCTCGCCGTTTTCCAGAACGATGCCGGTGGCGCGGTTGCCCTCTCGGGTAACTTCGCGTACCGGATTTTCCCTATGAATGCTGCCGCCGTGCTCCGTGATGAGTTTTTCCAGCGCCCGCGGCAACTCAAGGGCGCCCCCGCGGGGGAGACCCAGCGTGGTCTGCGTGGAAAATAGCGAGGGGAGGAACATGCCGGTGCCCGGCTCATTTTCCACCGTGATGGCGTGCGCGAAAAGCTTGAAGAGGCACCGCAGCTTGGGATGCTCGAAGTGCGCATCAATGGCTTCCGAGATGGTCATGGGCGCAAAGGCGAGCAATTCGCGTCCTTTCGCACCGCCGATGCGGGCCGCTACTTCTTCCGGCGCCAGCGGAACATGGAAAAGAAAGCTCCGCAAAAGGGGAGCCAGTTCCACCGCGTAGCGCTGGTGCAGCGCCCGGAAGGTGTCCGCATCCTTCTTGGAAAATCGCGCTATCGAGGCCGCGCTCTTTTCCGCATTGCGATGCAGCACAATCGCGGTCTTGTCCCGGAAGAGAGCGGCGTGCTGCACATCCGGGGTGAGATACCGGAAACCATAGCGGCCCAGTTCCAGATCGCGGACGATGGGAAAGTCGTCGAGCCCGATGAAAAAATTGGCGTGCATGTTGGATCGGTAGCCGGGCAGCAGATACTCCCGGGTGGAGGCGCCGCCGCCGATTTCCGCTTCCGCCTCAAAAACGCCGACCTTGAGGCCGCAACGGGCCATATAGGCTGCGCAAACGAGACCGTTATGCCCCGCGCCGATAACGATACCATCGTAATCCATGGCTCCCCTCTCCCCTTATCCGATAAATTTTGCGGTGAACTGTCATTCTCTCAGAAAATTTCCCGGAGCACCACACGGGAAAATGCGGTCGAAATTCCCGGCGAATTTGACGGTCCGCAAGCAATCGAGGGGTCATTCCGATTTCTCTTTGACCGCATCCATCCGACAATGGGATGATTTCCGCATGGACGCTATTGTTGATCTTCGCGGATGGCTGGAGCATCTGGAAAACACGGGCCGGCTGAAACGCATCGCTGAAAAGGTGCGTCTGGAACACGAAATCGCCCTCGTGAGCAAAAAGCACGACGGACATTCGGCACTCGTTTTCGAAGCCACAGACGGCCCCTCCATGCCCATTTGCGCCAACATCGCTTGTCGGCGGGAATGGTACGCCGAGGCCCTGGGGGTCTCCCCCGAAAATCTCCTGCGGGAGGTTCTTCAGCGGCAGCAGATTCGAATCCCTCCACGAAAAGTGGAGGACGCTCCTTTTCTCGAAACATCCATCGCTGAAAAAATCAACATCCTGAAACTCCTGCCCCTTCCCATCTACCATGAACTCGACGGTGGACCCTATATTTCCGCGGGTGTTTTCTTCGCACGCGATCCGGAAACGGGAGCGGGAAACGTTTCCATCCACCGGATGCACGCCCTTGGCCCCGATCTCTTCGGCCTTCTCGTTCTCCCCCGGCATTTGAAGGGAATGATTCAGCGCGCCCACGAAAAGGGGGAAGGGCTGAAAGTGGCGGTCGCCGTGGGGCTCGACCCCTTGCTCCTCATGGCCAGCCAACTCGTACTCTCCCCCGGGGAAGACGAACTGGAAGCGGCGGGCGGACTCAAAGGCGCTCCGGTTGAGGTTTGTCCCGCCCCCTGGTCCGGGATTCCCGTTCCCACGGGCGCCGAGATCGTCATCGAGGGTGAGATTCTTCCAGGAGAGCGTCTGCGGGAGGGGCCCTTCGGTGAATTCCCCGGCTACTACAGCCCGGCAGACGAGCGGGAGGTACTGCGGGTGCGGGCGGTCTCGATGCGGCGCGATCCGATTTTCTATTCCATCCTCGCGGCGGGCTTCGATCACCTTTTGATGGGGGCAATCCCCCGAGAGGCCGGGCTCCTGCGCGATCTCCAGAGAGCCGTGCCCTCGGTGCGGGATGTAGTCCTTCCGCTCTCGGCCGCCGGGCGCTTCCACTGTGTCATTCAAATTGACAAGCGGAACGAGGGGGAAGGAAAGAGCGCCCTGATGGCGGCGCTCGCGGCGCATTACGACGTCAAGCACGCCATCTGCGTCGATCGGGATATCAACATCCACGATCCCGCGCACGTGGACTGGGCGCTGGCCACCCGCTTTCAAGCCGACAAGGATCTTTTCGTCGTTCCCGGCGCCTGGGGAAGCCGCCTCGATCCCTCCGCCGATGAAGGCGTAACGGCGAAAATGGGGATGGACGCCACTGTGCCCGTCGGCGGTCTGGAAAGAGAATTCCGCTCGCTGAAAGTGCCGGGAGAGGATCGATAGCGGGCCGGAACTCAGTCCAGTTTCAATTCCGGCAGAACTTCCGCAGTAAACCTTTCGAGCTGGGCCATCTGGTCCTTGTGGGTGAAGCGGAGGGAGATGTGCTCGGCCCCCGCCGCGATGAAGGCGTTGATGCGATCGATCAAGTCCTTCGCCGGACCGTAGGTCCCCCACTTTTCGATGCTGTCTCCCCAGAACGGGGTGTAGTAGTAGTCGAGGAGAAACTCCTCGCCGTTTTTCATCGCCTTTTCCTTGTCATCGTCGAGACAGGTGGTCATGTACCAGGCCGGGGTTCCGGCATCGCGGCCGTGGACTTTGGCTTCTTCTTTGATTTTCCCCCAGGTCTCCTGAAACTCCTCTGGGGTGACCCGGTTGGGAAACCATCCGTCCCCGAAGCGTCCGACCCGCCGCCAGGCGGTCTCGACCGTGGCGGAGGCGATCCACATGGGAACGGACCCCTGGATCGGCTTCGGGGTGAGCGTCACGTTCTCGCACCGATAGTAGCGGCCCTCGAAGGTGACATTATCCTCCGTCCACAGCTTGCGCATCAGGGTCATGTGCTCTTGCATGTAAAACATGCGCTTGCGGAAGGGTACGCCCAGCGTCTCGAATTCGTGTTCGCACTCCTGCGGCTTCGGCGGACCGATGCCGACGCCGAGGATCACCCTTCCCCCGCTGATGACATCGAGAGTCGCCACCTGATAGGCCAGAAAAACGGGATGGCGCAGACAGGGAAGGAAAATCGCCGTGCCGAGCTTGACGCGCTGGGTTTTCACCGCGACGGCGGAAAGAACCGAAAGTGCCTCCAGCCGCGGCTTCGCGAGGATAGAATCGCCCACAAATACGGAATCGTAACCGAGTTCCTCGGCGCGGACCGCCAGATCGATCACGGGGCCGACCTCGGGGATGCCCTTGTTCCACAGGAGAACGCCCCGCGTGGGGAGCAATATGCCGAGCTTGACCCTTCGCCCCGCCATTTCTCAGAGCCTGATTCCGGCGCTTGCCAGGATGCCCCGGACGCGCTCCCTCTGCTCGTCCGTGATGTAGAGCCTTTCGGCAAAATCGCGCCCGGAGGGCTTCGTGGCGTCAATCCCAATCTTGGTGAGGGTATGCACCTCAGGGTCCGACGTCGGATCGAGAATCGCCCCCTTCGCCCCGGGGATGAATACCAAATCCTTGTCGGCGCGCGTGCGCGTCAAAATCGCCCAGGTCACATCGGCTCCGTTGAAGACGTCCACGTCCTCGTCCACCACCACCACGCATTTGCAGTAAAACTCCGTGCCCAGCGCCGCCATGATGGCCTGCTGCGGTTCACCCTCCGATGTTTTTTTCATGGAAACGATGGCCATGAGCGCGCCCACGCCCGAGAGCGGCACGTGAACCGCCTTGATGTTGGGCAAATTCCGGCGGAGGGTGTTCAGGATCTCCGCCTCGCGGCTCACGCTGGAGATGAGGATGTGATCCGCCGCGGTGCCGGAGGCGACGCTGTGGTACATGGGGGCTTTGCGCATCTGAACGCGCTTGGCGACAAAAACGTTCTGCGTGCTCCGGTAGGAGGCATAGCCCGTAAACTCGCCGAAGGGCCCCTCCGGCTCGTGGACATCGTTGAGAATTTCGCCCTCGATGACGATCTCCGCCCCCGCAGGCACTTCCAGCCCTTCCGTGCCGCAGCGCGCCACGCGGTAGGGCTCGCCGAAAAGCGCGCCGATGATCTCGTATTTCCGGACCCCCGGCGGGTAGTGATAGGCCATGGAGCCCATGTAATGAACCGGGTGGATGCCGATCGCAATCGCCGCAGGAAGCGGCTTTCCCTGCGCTTCCGCCCGGCGGTGAAACTCGTACATCCGTCGCCGGGAGTGGAGGGAGACGCCGAGGCGGTTTTTCCCCTTCAGCAAGAGGCGGTGAAAGCCGGTCGTGTCCACGCCCGTTTCGGGATCGCGGGCGACGATTTGCCCGGCCGTGATGTAAGGTCCCGCGTCCACCGGGAAATGAAGCGGGATGGGGAGACGGTTTAGATCGATGTCATCCCCCTCGATGACTACTTCTTCCCAGGGGGCGGAATCCACGACTTCCACCGGCAGGTAGTTCTGGCATTTCTCGCGGTAGGCGGTGGGGAGGTCCGCTGTTTCGACACCCAAACAGGCCGCGAGCAGACGGCGGTTCGCCGCGATGTTCGTCACGACAGGAATCTCATGCCCCTCGACGCACTCGAAAACGATGACGGGGAATCTTCCGGCCTGCTCAAACTCAAATACCGTGGGAGTAATGTCGGTCAGGGCGACCGGCTCCTTGATGCGCACGATCTCCTCCGGGAAATCGCGCTCCACCATCTCCAGAAAGCCGCGAAGGCTCTGATCGCTCATCAGGATTTCTTCTCCCAGGCGCCGCGATCCGTGTAGGTTTTTTTCAGCGGCGGAACCGGCGGCAGGCCGTCCCGCGGGGGCTCCTCATCCCAGGTTTCGACGGCAATCACCCGGGCGGGAGCGCCCTCGGTGTCCTTGAGCTTCAACGCGCCGGTAATCAGCAGAACCCGCTCTTTCTGGATCGCGCCGATGTTCGTGCACCACTCGATCAGGCAGATGCCGCGGCTGAGAAACTTGATGTGATTCGGGCTCCAGTTCGGCGCCGGCCACTTCCGCTCCTCGGGAGGGTAAAGGGGCGAGTCGCAGGTCATGAAATCCTGAACGAGCGCCTTGATTCCCTTGCCGATGAGCCAGTCCGCGGCGTCGGTGGAGAGATAGATCATGTGCTCCCAGAAATCCCGGGAGCCCCACATGCGGTCGGTCCACCCGGTGCTTACGATGGCGATATCGCCTGGCCGGACTTCGACGCCGGTGGCCTCGAGATCCGCCGCCGTGACGGACTCGGATTTTTCCTTTCCCGGAATCTTGAGCACGCAAGCTTCCCCGCAAATATGCTCGAGGGGAAGTTTATCGTTCTTCAGACCGTCGTGATAAAAATGGAAAGGCGCATCGTAATGGGTATAGCTTTGGGTGGTGGTGGTAAAACCAAAATTGCAGATGTGATCCACATCCAGAGTGGCTATCGGTGTGATCGTCGTGCCCGGAGCGGGCTTGCCGTAAATCTCGTCTCTCGGGAATTGCACATACGTATCTTTCGGGTCCATGACCAGACTCAAGTCTACGAACCGATAGGGCATCTGCGCGCTCCGAATTTACCGGGGTCTTGAAAAGATCGTTAGAAAAAAAAACCGCCCGCCGCCCCATCTCTCTGAATGAGGCGGCGGGGTTTCTTTCGCCCCTTAATTCATCCAACCCTTTTCTTTGTAATAACGGGCAGCCCCCGGATGGAGCGGCGCGCCGTTCTGCGCCTCCTGCCAAGCGGTCTTCGCCGGATCGAAACTCCGGAGACCCTTGTGGCCCGCTCGGAGATCCTTGACGTTATCGAGAAGCGTTTTCACGATTTTATAAGCCGTGCCGTTGTCCATTTTCGTTGAGGCGATGAGCGAGGTCGTGAAGCCGAAAGTTTTCCGCGGCGTGGCCTGCCCCGGGAAGGTGTTCGCCGGCAGCGTGGCCTTGAGGAAACCGATACTGAGCAGTTTGTCGCGGAATTCATCTTCCACTTCCAGGAAGCGGAGCTTCTTCTGGATCGCGATGGCAGTGAGTGACGGATGTCCCGCGTTCACGGTGTGGCTCAGCATGTCCGCCTGGCCGTCCTTCATCCGGCTTTTAATCACATCAAAACCGGTATGGGTCGCCGAACCGCCCATTTTTTTAATTGAATCGTAGGTGATGCCGTGTGCGCCCAGCATGGCTTGAGTCGCCCACTGCCCCAGGCCGCCGCGGGGAACGGTGACATAGTTCACCGGAACCTTCTTGAGATCGCTGATGCTCATCACTTTGGGGTTGGTGGTGACGATGCCGAGATAGTACTGATCCAGCCCTCCGATCAGACCCCGAAGATTATTGTAGGCCTTTTTGTAGGCGACCTTCCCCTGGTATCCCCAGTTGGCCGCCAGGCTGAAGGTGAGGGCCAGATCGTACTTTCCCGTTCCGACATTCACGGGATTGCCCACACCGCCGCCCTTGGCCAGAGCGTCAACTTGAAACCCGAGATTGGCGTTGTTCACGATGTTCGCCATGGTGGCCGAGTATACGTGCCAGCCGCTTCCCTGCTTCCAACTCCCCATCAGCAGCCGCTTGGCGGCCCCCGCCGGGGCGGACAACATGAGGGTCATCGCGAAAACGGCCAAAACGATCATGAATTTCTGACGATGAATCTTCATACCCCTACCTCCAAAGAATGTAGAAACACATATCCCGTTCAATACCCACGAGAAAAATTTCGACGGACGAAATCGCCGTTCATCTGTAAAGATTACTCATTATATCAAATTTTTTGCTGAACTTGTCCCGCCATTCAGCGAAAACGGGACAAGTTTCATCGGCGGACCGGGAAAGCTACGGGGTAGCGAGCCTTTTGGCCCGCAATCTGTGCTGAAAACAGACCCCCAAAAGGGCCACAACACCAATAAAATCAGTAATTTTTTCAGGAACAATCAGGGCGATCGCGCAGGCAAAAAAGAGGACCCGCTCCCATCGCCTGAGCGGCATGGTCAAATGGCCTGTAAACGAAGCGGCCAGGGCGAAAACCCCGATGGCAGTGCTCAAGGAAATCCAAATCGTCTCCTCCAGGGTTCCGCTGAACAGCATCGCGGGGTTGTAGACGAAAGCATAGGGCACCAGAAAAGCGGCGAAAGATAGCTGAAACGCCTTCCATCCTGTCTCGGAGAGACCCGACTTGGCCACCCCTGCCGCCACATAGGAAGAGAGCGCAACGGGAGGGGTCAGCATCGAGAGAATCGCGAAGTAGTAGATGAACATATGGCTCGCCAGAATGGGAAGCCCCAGCTTCGCCAGGGCAGGTCCCATGAGAGTTCCCGCCATGATATAGGCGGCGGCGGTCGGCATCCCCATGCCCATGATGATGCAGGCCACCATAACCATGGAGAGGGCCAAAAGAAGATTTCCCGCGGAGAGATTTACAATGAGTCCGGTAAATTTCAGCCCGAGCCCTGTGTCTCCGATGATGCCGACAATGACGCCCGCCACCGCGCAGGGAATCGCCACGGCGACCGTCATCCGGCCTGCGCTTTCGAGCGCCTCGAGAATTTTGAACAAACCCATGCGGGTGGACTTGCGCAACCAACTGAGGACAATCACGCCGACCGCGGCGGCGGTCGCCGACCACATCAAAGTGAAGCCCGCGATCATGTAGCCAATGATCAGGAGCACGGGGAGGAGTAAAAGCCCCCGTTCCAGCAAGATGCCGCGGAGCTCGGGAAGTTCGTTTTTTGGCAAACCCTCTAATCCGAGCTTTTTGGCCTCCAGATCCACCATGAAAAACAGTGATATGTAGTAAATCACCGCTGGAATCGCGGCAGCCCCAGCCACCCGCAAATAAGGAATCCCCGTCATGTCCGCGAGAATGAACGCGCCCGCTCCCATGATCGGCGGCATGAGCTGGCCGCCCGTGGAGGCCACCGCCTCAACCGCACCCGCGTAGTGCGGCGCAAAGCCAAGCCGCTTCATCAAAGGAATCGTAAAAATCCCGGTGCCAACTACATTCGCCGTCGCGCTTCCGCTGATGGTTCCCATCAGACTGCTACTGACGATCGCCGCCTTTGCAGGCCCTCCCCGGTAGCTTCCCGTCAAGCGAACGGCCAGATCGATAAAAAGCCGGCCGCCGCCTGACACCTCAAGCGCCGCTGAAAACAGAACGAAATAGAAAACAACTTCCGCACTCACACCAAGCGGAACCCCGAAGAATCCTTCCACGCTGAGCGCCTGAAATTCCACAAAAGTGGGAAGCTCGATAAACCGGTGGCCCAGGGCGCCCGGAATCAAATGACCGAAAAAATTATAGATGAGCGCGATGACCGCCACCGACGTGATGCCCCATCCCAGAAACCGCCGCGATGCCTCAAGGATCAGAAGGATGTAAACGGGTCCTACGATGAGGTAGCGGAAGGGAACGGGTTCAACATCGCGGATGCGCTCGTTGAGAAAATTCCATTCCCAAGAGTAGAGAACGGCGAAAGTCAGCGCCACAACCGCGAGGGCGTAATCATAAAAACGGATTGTTCCCTCTTTCCGCGCCGGCTTTATCAAAAAAACTATGGCCAAAGCGAAGCTCAGATGAAGGGGGCGCACGATGAGAACGTGGAGCATCCCGAAAAAAGCCCAGTAGAGCTGCAGGCATGCCCAAGCAAGCGCCAGGAGGGGGGGGAGATGAAGAAATTTCTTCCAGGGAGCGTCGCTCGAGGCCACGAAAGATGTACTTCCTCAAAGAAAAAATGAAGACAAAAAATCAACCTGCGGTTTGTGAGATTCTTCCTTGAATCGTCAAGGAATAATAATCGTAATTTCAGGAAACGGCAAAAGCAGTCTCAAAACAAGATGTTGTTTTTTTTATGTGCCTGATAAACAAAGGTGAAAGGAGGGAAGATCAGCCCAGCGCACGCCACGGCCGGGTGGGCGTTTGCGTGAGAAGCTCGCAGCCCTCTTTCGTCACCAGGACCATTTGCTCGACGTTGGCTCCGCCAACATCGGGCAGGTTGAATGTGGGTTCAACACAAAGAACTGTATTTTCCTCGAGCACCGAATTGTTATCCGGCTGGATCAAGGGCGCCTCCACTGTCTCAAGCCCGATTCCATGGCCCGCCATGGGAAATACATATTTTCCGGCGCCAGCAGCATTCGCATCCAGAAATTGCGTGGCGGCATTGTGCACATCCGCTGCGGTGACGCCCGTCTGAACGGCGGAAATGGCGGCTTCCGTTATGGCTGCGCAAAGCTCCAGCATTTCTTCCACTTTGGGATCCAATTTTTTCCCCGGCACAACCGCTGTACGGTTGACATCAAATCCGTAGCCCTCAAAAGCCCCGACGTAGTCGAAGCGAATCACATCGCCCGCTTCGATCTTCCGCTGCGTGGCTTGCGGCCACCGCGAACCCCAACTGCTCCAGGGGCCGCTGTGAACACGGACGTAGCGGACAAAATCGGCACCAGACCGCATGCCCGCCGCATGTCCTTCGGCGCACAAATCGCTCTCCCGCACGCCCGGCCGGATGGCCCCAAAAATGGCTTCATATCCCGCTTCCACAATTTTCGCCGCACCGCGCAGATATTCGACCTCGATCGCGCTTTTGCGGGCGCGCATTCCATCCACAATCGCATTGGCATTGACGAATGTTGCCTCATCCATCTCCTCGGAAATGTCCCGGTACATCGTGGCGGGCATAATGTCCTCCCCCGCAATCCCGATCCGTGCCTTTCCCGCGTCCAGTTTTTTCAGTTGGTTGATGACCGAAAGGGAAATATTGGGCTCGGGGCGGACATCTTCAATATGGACCATTTCACGCCGGAAATTCCGGTGATCGACGAAAAGTACGGGCTCGCCCGAGGCCGGCAGCACCAGCAGACCGTGTCCCATGCCGCGGACTTTTTCGCTGAACGCGCCCGGCGGGAACGGGGGGAAATGATTGGTCAGATAGGTGAGACTCCCCATCCGATCATAAAAAGAGCGCCCGATGACGAGGAGAACATCGATATTTTGTTCCGCCATCAATTTCCGGGCACCCGCGAGGCGCTCCTGGATGATTTCTTTCGAAACCCCTGTTCCATTTTCAAGGACCATCAGCTGAACCTCGGAAGAAGTTCAGACACGAAATTCTCCAATTGTTCCTCCTGGCCGCCTCCGGCAAAACGGATAACGAACGTCCCAGCGCCTGCTTCGATATATCCGCGAAGCTGCTCTTCCACCTGAGCACCATCGCCGACAATGACCAAAAGTTGTTGTTGAACGGTTTCGAAAGGCTTGTGGTAATACGTAGAGAGAAAATCTCCACATTCTTTTTTGGCCTTTTCTCCGTCGGGATTGATGTTCATCGTGACATAAAGACACTGCGGTATATCCTCTATATCGCTTCGGCCCGCCTCTTCCGCAAATTCCAGAATTTTCTCCCAGCACTGCCTGTAAAGCTCCACCGTGATGGAATTCGTAATCCATCCGTCCGCGAAACGGGCGACACGCCGCAGTCCCGAATCCACCAAGTTGCTGGATATCCAGATCGGGGGACCGCCAGGCGTCTGGGGTCGGGGTTCGAGTTCCACTCCCTCGAATGAAAAATACTTCCCGCGATAACTTGCTTTCGGTTCTTTCAGCAGCAATTTCGCGATTTCCACCGTCTCCGTGAATCGGCGTGCCCGTTCATGGAGCGGTACGCCGAGCGTTTCAAACTCGAACTTGAGGTCCGGGCGCCCGACTCCGAGTCCGGGAAGCACTCTTCCCGGAAACATGCAATCCAGCGTGCTCAACGATTGGGCCAGCATGACGGGGTGGCGAAGCGCCGCGAGCA
Organism: bacterium; assembly: GCA_027622355.1. Lineage (NCBI taxonomy): Bacteria > bacterium. The sequence goes on from JAQBZT010000020.1 coordinate 14,123, forward strand.
TCACCGCCGTTCCGACCTGAACTTTTTGGGTCGCAGCGAGGACGGCTCCCCAGGTCGTAAAGCTCTCGAGGCGAGGCTTCGCCAAAACGCTGTCACCCAGCCAGACGGAATCCAGGCCAAGGGATTCCGCCTTCCGGGCGAGAGAAAATATGGACGCTGCGTTTGTGGGCTTCCCTTTCGCTTGAACGACGACGCCGCGTGTAGGAAGAAGATATCCGAAATGATAACCGGCCATGGAAACCCACCTTTCAAAGTACTTATCAAGAGAAATATGCTCGCCGGAAAGATTCAGAAAGTATGCTTCATATAAAATACGGATTCAAGTGTTCGGGAAACTCGGACCCATTTTCAGATTCTCCGCTTCTATCAAATTACGCCCGCGAAAAAGTCAGGTTCACGCTGCCCACGGCAACGGAAGAGTCAATTTTCGACAAAAATTCTTTTTCCTGGATGGAAAGATTCACACCGTCCAATGCGACAACCGCATCCGCCGTTCCTTCTTGGAACGTTTTTTTGGCACCTTGAATTTCAATTTTCACCATCAACACATCTCTCGATGAAAAAATCAGATGACGTAAATCAGCGTCCTTACAACCGATCGGCCAACCAATCTATCTTAAAACGAACCGCATTGGAGATGTTGTCCGTCTGACAATGATTCTCACCCAAGGTGTCGGGTGTCCATATTTTCAACTCCTTGTCCGCAACGGTCAATTCTTCATAAGTGCGGTAGGCGGATTCCACGCGTACGATGCGGTCCTGCTCTCCATGGCTGACGAGCACAGGGCAACGGACCTTGTCCAGAATGCCTTCCAGGGTGAAATCCTTCAGTATCTCCCGACAGCTTTTGTCGTCGCTGGCGCCCATGAGGAACTGGAACTGCCGCTGGATGGGAGGGTAAAAATCATACACATCCGCCAGCCAGTCGTAGCACGCGCCCCAGACCACGACCGCTTTAATCCTATCGTCAAAAGCAGCCGTCCGCGGCCCGTAATAGCCCCCGGCGCTTCGCCCGATGAAACCCACCCTTTCGGGGTCCACCTCCGGTCTTGTGATCAGCCAATCGATCATGGCGGACACCGCCACCTCGTAATCGGGGCGGGCGTAAAGATTCCGTAGCCGAAGCGAAGCGCCCTGCCCGGGACCATCGACAAGGAGCAGATGAATTCCGCGGGCCAGCACTTCCTGTCCGCCGAGAAAATAAAGCTCCTCCGCAATCGTGTCGGCCCCCCCCAAAAGGATGCACACCGGCCCCGACCGGTCGCTCGCCGGCACAAACCAGCCCGGCAAGCCAGTATTTTCGTAGGGAATCTCCACACGCTCAAAGGGCGTATCGAACAGCGAAGCCGCCTTTTCAAAATTCGCGATGCATCTTTTGTAGGTGGGAATCTTGCGGCTGTCGCCAAGCAGAAAAAATTCCGACACGCGAAAATAATTGGACGAACGCAAATAACATGCCCGTGCTGTCAGCCGATGGCCCAGCGCCAGCTCGGCGTCCGCCCTCTTTTCAACTTCCTCTCCCAACCGATACCATTCCCGGTGCCAGGCTTCCTCATCACCCGCGGGAATGTTCCGCACGGCGTCGTGGGCTTCGTGAAAATCGCCCCCGCCGAAATGCGCTTCGGACACAAGCCGCAAAAACTGCCACGACATTGTCCAGTGCGACGGATAATATTCGAACATCGGCATGTCATGACTCCTATCAAGGTTTCTTGCAGATGATGTTCAACAACGCCTGCCGGCCTTCCTCTTTCACCGCGCGAAGGGCCCGCTCAAGGGCCGGCAAGACCTGATCGGGCTCCTCCACCCGTTCGCCATACCCTCCGGAGGCCTCGCATATTTTTTCGAAAGCGGGCGAAGGCTCCAAGGATGTAAAGGCATATGCATCCTGTCCAACAGCCCAACCATCCGGGTACATCATCTTGGCGTTGCGTTTCACAGAGCCCCATGTGGCGTTGTTGAAAACCACCACAACGATGGGAAGCTTGCTGGCTCGAGAGACCCAGTGGCAAGCCACAGGATTCGAGAAAATATAGGCGCCATCGCCGCACGCCAGAAAAACGGTCCGATCGGGCGATGCCAACTTTGCGCCCAGGGCAGCCCCAAAACCCCAACCCAGGCCCGCACTGGAGGGATGGTCAAAAAAGGTGCCCGGCTCCGTTAAGGTCACCTGGGTCGGGTCCAGATCGTACTCGTTGATAATGATATCCTTGTCTTCCATCACATTTCCGATGCATCTGGAAACCCAGGTGTTGTCTATCGGTTTCTCCGTGGACACCTTTTGCGCCGCTTCTGACCATGTCTGATGCATGGCGGCGTGGGAGGCGGCATACCCTTCCTTTCGGCCCGCCAGTTCTTTTTCACGCCCTGTGAGACGCTTCTCGAGCGCACTTCGAAGCGCAACGAGACCCGCCGCCGTCTCCGACCGAATCTGAAGGTCTGATGGGAATCCGCGTATCGGATAATTCGAAAAATTTGGATCAATCCCAAGTTGAATGATGCGCGTTTCCATCCGCGGCTGAACTCTCGAAGGAATCCAAGGCACATCTGACTCAACGATGAGGATGACATCGGCCTTGTCAAACTCCGCCGAAACGTCATATCCCTGGTGAAGTGGATGGTTGGTGGGAAAATTCATGTACATGTGATTCATGCGATCCTCATAGACCGGCAGGGCCGACGTCTCCGCCAAAGCGACAAGCTCGGCCACGGCGGCCGGGTCGCGGCCGGCGGATCCGGTTTGAATCACTGGATGTTTGGCACCGGCGAGCATATCTGCGGCCTGCTCAATCGCGGCCGGATCGGGGTGTATCCGGGTCGGAAGCGTGGTGCGGCGGGAGGGGAAAAAAGAGAACTCTTTTTGTGCTTCCGAAAGCACTTCCCGGGGGAGGGAAAGGTAAACCGGCCCTTTCGGAGTTGATTCCGCGAGACCGAGTGCCCTGTCAACGACGGTTTCGAGCTGCTCGAAGTTCCGCAACTCGTAATCCCATTTCACGAACTCCCGCAACATTGCCGCCTGATCAAACGATTCCTGTCCCCAATGAATGAAAACCGCCCGGCTTCCTCTCATTCCGGATTCGGTGATGGGAGTCCGGCCTGCCGTAAAAAACATGGGTATATTCATCCGCGATGCGTTAATCACCCCCGTCAGGGCATTGGAGGTCCCCACCGAGACATGGACCATGACAACCTGGGGACGGCCCGTCACCATGGTATAGCCGTGCGCCATGCTCACCGCGGCCATTTCATGGGGAACCAGAATCGGCTTCGGCACCAGCCGTCCTTCCGCACTGAGCTTGGCGAACGCCTCGATGATCGGCGGAAAATCCGTGCCGCCGTTCCCGAAAAAATAATCAATCCCCCGCTCGCCCAACAACGCGAGATAGGCTTCTCCTGTCGTTTCAACCGCAATACGTTTTTTTTCCACGAGGCTTCCTTTCTCATCACGCATGAGGACTGGCGCTCATCCGGCCACTGGAATCGAAAGCAAGATGAACATATATGTTTTCCGAAGTGTATGGTATACCGCAAAGTATCATGTTGATAGAATCATATAGTTTTTTCGCTCCATCCGTTAGGCGTTTCGGGCCAACCGCCAGAATCAATATGAAAAAAGGGATACATATTCAATTATGCTTGTGTTGTCTCATCATATTATAATCTTTTGAGTAATCTTTGAAAGTTTTGCTGGGGTGTGTATCTATCTCTGGCCGGTAGGTCAATCCGCTACGCACCCCCGCGCATGGAGTGAATTGTAATGGGCAGCTCCCGGGTCGTGATTTCGGCAAGGAATATCAAAAAAATCTATACGTCGGGAAGCGGGATCCCGGTCACTGCCATCAATGGGCTGGATTTGGACGTTTATGAAAACGAATTTCTTTCGGGCACCTCTAAAAACCTCCCCTATTTTATCTCTGATGTGATCCAATAGAGGCCTCCCGCC
>JAQBZT010000021.1 GCA_027622355.1 bacterium
GAAAAACGCCGAATCTCTCCAGGGGAAGCTCGAGCGCCCGGGCGCCCGAGGCCGCGGCCCGGAGCGCCGCCTCGACATCGGGGATGCGCTTCTCCTCCACCTCACCGAGGAAGCGGAGGGTGAGGTGCAGGTTCTGGACGGGAATCCACCGGAAGTCATCGAGGGCCGGAAGTCCGGCGAGATGGGCCTGGAGTTCGGCGAGCGCGGACTGCACTTCGCCGGGGACAGGAACAGCCACAAAGACGCGCAAGGCAAGCTACCCTTCTTCGCGGATCAAGCGGCAGGCCAGCCGGAGCGCTGCCTCCGCCGTCTTGGCCTTGATCTCCTCGCGGCCGCCATCAAACTGGTGCCTCTCCACCCAGGTGCCCGCGGGCACGGAAACGGCCATGAATACCGTTCCTACGGGCTTATCGGGGGTGCCGCCCGTCGGGCCGGCGATGCCGGTGGTGGCGACGCCAACCTCGGCGCCGGCGGCCGCCCGCGCTCCTTCGGCCATGGCGCGCGCGCAGGGCTCGCTCACCGCCCCCTCGGTATCGAGGATGGCGCGGCTGACGCCGAGATACTTTTCTTTCGCTTCGTTGCTGTAGGTGGCAAGGCCCAGGAGGAAGTAGGCCGAGCTTCCCGCCACGTTCGTGATGCGGTGGCCGATGAGGCCGCCCGTGCAGCTCTCGGCGGTCACGACGCGCCAGTTTCGCTCCAGAAGCAGATCGCCCAGCGTTTTTTCAGGCATATCTCCCACTTCCGCTCCCCCTAAAGCCATCCCATCGCGCGGGCCGCCGCGAGGAGGACCCACCCGCCGGCTCCCGCCAGCAGATCGTCCGCAACGATGCCCCAGCCGCCGGGGAGTTTTTCCGCCCGCCGGAAGGGCTTGATGATGTCCAGCGCACGGAAGAGAAAAAAACCCGCCAGCAGGTGCGCGGGGGCCGGGGCGGCCCCCAGCAGGCAGAGCATCTGCCCCGCCACCTCATCGGCCACAACCACCTGCGGGTCTTTTCTCCCCAGCATCCGCTCGGCGACCCCGCCCGACCAGACGGCCAGCGCCGCCGCCGCCAAGGTGGCAACAAACGGCCAGACGGGCCCGGCGAAATAGAGCGCGGCATAGAGGAGGACGCCGACCAGCGAGCCCGCCGTCCCCGGCGCAATGGGGATTTTTCCCACCCCGCCGACACTCGCCACCTGGAGGGCGATTTTTTGCGAAAAGCCGGGCGCCGGGGTTCGCCCGCTGCTCATGGGCGGACCCGGACGTGCATCCCCCCCAGACGGCGGGCCGTGAACTCCCGCGCCCAGGCGTCCGCCGCCATGATCTGCGCAAGGTCCATCGCCTCGCTTTTCTGATGCGCTTCAAGCGCCGCGCGGACCGCCGCCGGAATGTCCATGAACCCCGTTCCGTTCTCGAGAAAAGCCGCCACCGCCACCTCGTTCGCGGCGTTCAGGACGGCGGGACAGGTCCCCCCCTCCTGCAGCGCCTCCTTGGCGAGACCCAGGCAGGGGAAACGCTCGTAGTCCGGCTCTTCGAAGGTGAGTTGCCCGGCTTCGGCCAGATTGAGCCGCGGCACCTCGGCGGGAATCCGGTCGGGGTGGTGGAGCGCCTGGGCGATGGGAATGCGCATGTCGGGAACGCTCAACTGGGCGAGAAGGCTGCCGTCCACAAACTCCACCAGGGCGTGAACGATGCTCTGGGGATGAACAACCACATCCACCTGCTCGGGCGGGATGCCGAAGAGCCATCTGGCCTCGACCACCTCGAGCCCCTTGTTCATCAGCGTGGCGGAATCCACCGTGACCTTCGGGCCCATCTCCCAGTTGGGGTGGCACAGCGCCTCCTCCCGGGTGATCTCGGTCATCGTCGCGCTCGCGCGCTCGCGGAAGGGCCCGCCCGAGGCGGTGAGCACAAAGCGGGCGACCTCTGACATCGGGCGATCGCCCAGCGCCTGCGCGACGCCCGCGTGCTCGCTGTCCACCGGCAGCAGGGGGACCCCTTTTGCTTCGGCGGCGGACGTCACCAGCTCGCCCGCCATGACAAGCACTTCCTTGTTGGCAAGCGCGATGACGGCCCCCGCCGCGATCGCGGCCAGGGTCGGCTTGAGGCCGGCGGCCCCCACCAGCGCCGAGACGACGATGTCCGCCCCCTGGCCGGCCGCCACCTCGAAGAGGCCCGCCTCCCCGAAAAGTACCTTCACCCCCGCGGGAACCATCGGGCGAAGGCGCTCGGCATCGATCGGGCTCGCCACCGAAACGACCTCGGGCGAGAAGCGCCGCGCCTGGGCGGCGAGGCGCTCCCAGTTGCGCCCGGCCGCCAGCGCCACCACCTCGAAGCGATCGGGATGGGCCTCGATGACGCGAAGGGCGTTCTCCCCAATGCTGCCGGTGGAACCCAGAATGGAAACCCGCTTTTTCAAAGGGATTCCTCGCTAGAAATGTTCAAAAGGACAATATGGAAACGGAAGATACGTACCACAGCGTGAGATAGTAAAACGGCGGAATGGCGAGGAGCAATCCGTCGATCCGGTCCAGCACCCCGCCGTGGCCCGGAATCAGCGTGCCCGCGTCTTTTTCTCCGGCCGCCCGCTTGAGAAGCGACTCGCACAGATCGCCGGCTTGGGCGAAAACGCCGATGAAGAGCGCCAGAGCGGCCCCCTTCCAGATGAGCGCGGCATCTCCACTCTTCAGCAGGGCGCCCGCAACGGCTCCCGCAAGAAGACCGCCGATGGCGCCTTCCACGGTTTTTCCGGGGCTGATGCGGGGCGCCAGCTTCCGGCGGCCGAACCGCCTTCCGGCGTAGTACGCGGCGATGTCGTTCGCCCACACCACAACGAGGAGAAAGAGAATCATGTCCCGGCCGACGAAGCCCCGGTGCAGTACGGCAAACATGCCGGCGGGCGCGCCTATCCAGAGCGCAGCAGCGAGCGAGACGCCCGCTCCGGCAAGCGCGGTCTTGGGAACATCCGTGAGAAGCGCCCGCCCGAAGATCCGAAGCGCGACGAGGGTGACCACCAGGCCGGGAAGGTAGCCGGCACCTCCCCCGAAGGCCAGTGCGATGAGGAGGGCGTCGAAGCCGCACTCCCATTCGCTGCGGGCCCAGCCGGCGGCACACAGCAGGCGGCCGCACTCGCGCCCCGCCAGCAGGGCGGCAAGCACCGCCATCGCAAAGGTGGCGCGGGGGGGGGCATACCACACCACCACCAGAGTGAGCGCAGCCAGAATGAGACCGCTGAGGACGCGCTGCACCGGCTCAGCCGTCCCGGTGGGCCAGCTGATCTTCGGTAAGTCCGAACTTGCGGACCCGGGCCTGAAAGGCGATAACCGCCTCTTCAAATTCCCGCTCGCCGAAGTCCGGCCAGTAGAGATCGGTGAAGTAGAGTTCGGCGTAGGCCGCCTGCCAGAGGAGAAAGTTGGAAAGGCGAAGCTCGCCGCTCGTACGGATGAGCAGGTCGAGTTCGGGGAGGTCCGCCGTGTAGAGGTGCCGGCCGAAATCCTCCTCGCCGATCTCATTGGGGGAGATCTCTCCCGCCTGCACCCTGCGGGCCAGGGCGCGGGCGGCGTCGGTCATCTCCAGGCGCGAGCCGTAGCTCAGCGCCAGGGTCAGCACCATGCCCCCCCGGTCGGCCGTACGCTCCATCGTCCGGTCCACTATCTCGCGGGCGGCGGGCGGCAGATCGTCAAGGTGGCCGATGGCGTTGAAGCGGATATCCTCGCGCAGCATCCGCTGGAGTTCCTTCTCGAGATACTCCGAGAGAATCCCCATCAGGGCGTCCACCTCATCGCGCGGGCGGCTCCAGTTTTCGAGCGAGAAGCTGTAGAGGGTGAGCGCCTCAACCCCCATCCGGCGGGCGTGGGCCACCACCCGATCGACCGCCTTGACCCCCTCGCGGTGGCCGGCGATGCGCGGCAGGAGGCGCCGCTTCGCCCAGCGCCCGTTCCCGTCCATGATGATGGCGACGTGGCGGGGGAGCTGCTTCAAGTCAATGCGGGAGCTGATCTGAGGATCCATTCGGCCCGCTCCTCGACGAGGTACTATACCTCCAGAATCTCTTTTTCCTTGGAGGCAAGCAATTCGTCGATCTGTCCGACGAACTGATCGGTGAGTTTTTGCACCTCAGCCTGGCCTTTCCGGTGATCGTCCTCGGTGATCCCCTTTTCCTTCTCCCGGCTCTTGAGGCTTTCGTTGGCATCTCGCCGGATGTTCCGGAGCGCCACCTTGTGCTCCTCGGCCATCTTTTTGATTTGCTTGACCATCTCCTTGCGGCGCTCCTCGGTCAGCGGCGGAACGGGAACGCGAACGATCTTCCCGTCGTTCGAGGGGTTCAGGCCCAGCTCCGCCGCCTGGATCGCCTTTTCGATCTCGTTCAGGGCGCTCTGATCGTAGGGCTGGATCACGATGAGCTGCGATTCGGGGACGCTCAGGGTGGCCAGCTGGTTGAGGGGCGTTGGCGTGCCGTAATAATTCACCTTCACGTGGCTGATGAGGGCGGGGGAAGCCCGGCCCGTCCGCACCCGGCTGGCCTCACTCTTGTAAGTCTCCACCGTCGCGGACATCCGCTTCTTCAAATCGGAGATGACATTGTCCATCGGCTCAGATTCCTCCTTCGGGTCTGATGTGATTCTTCGAAGGCTTTGCGTCCGGCTATTTTTTCGCGGACACCAACGTGCCGACTTTCTCCCCGGTCACCACGCGGCGGATGTTGCCGCGCTTGCGGAGGTTGAAAACCACGATGGGCAGATCGTTGTCCATGCACAAGCTGACGGCCGTTGAGTCCATCACCTGGAGGTTCCGGTTCAGCACCTCGATATAGGTCAGCGCGGGGAGAAATTCCGCGTTTTTGTCCTTGAGCGGGTCGGAGGTGTAGACGCCGTCCACGTTGGTCGCCTTGAAGATGCACTCGGCGTTGACCTCGATCGCCCGGAGGCTGGCGGCCGTATCGGTGGTGAAGTAGGGATTGCCGGTGCCGGCGGCGAAGATGACGATCCGGCCTTTTTCCAGGTGGCGCATCGCCCGGCGGCGGATGTAGGGTTCGCAGAGCTCGGCCATCTGGATGGCGCTCAGGACGCGCGTGCCAAGGCCGATCTTCTCCAGGGCGTGCTGGAGGGCGAGGGCGTTGATGACGGTGGCGAGCATCCCCATGTAGTCGGCGTGGGTCCGCTCCATGCCGGCCTCGGCGGCCGGCCCGCCGCGGAAGATGTTGCCCCCGCCGACTACGATGGCCACCTCGACCCCCATCTGGTGAATTTCGGAAATTTCGAGGGCAATCGCGTCCACCACGGCATGATCGATGCCGAAGCTCAAATCACCGCCGAGAGCCTCTCCGGAAAGTTTCAGAAGTATCCGGCGGTATTTCAGGTTATCGCTCAAGTGTGACTCCCGCGCGAAACGGGCGGTAGTACCCTATCCCGCCGTTTCCTGCTCCATCCCCTCGCCCAACTCAAAGCGGACAAAACGCGTTACAGCAAGCTCCCCGCCAATCTCTTTCCCCTTGGCGGCGAGAACGGCCCCCACCGTCTGGTCCGGGTCCTTCACGAAGGGCTGATCAAGAAGGCAGATTTCCTGCAGGTATTTTTTCAGGCGGCCCTCGACGATCTTGGCAAGGATCTCCTGGGGCTTGCCGGTATCCTTCTGCTGGGCGAGGAGAATCTCGCGCTCGCTTTCGAGGACCGCGCCCGGGACGCCGCCCTCGTCAATGAAGGAGGGCCGGCTGGCCGCGATGTGCATCGCCATGTCTCTGCCCACCGCTTCGAGGGCCAGGCCATCGCCTTCGCCCTTCAGCTCGACGAGTACGCCGATCCGCCCGCCCGGATGGATATAGGAGACGATCTTCCCCTTCACTCCCTTGTCAAGCGCAAAACGTGCGGCGCGGCCGAACAAGACGTTTTCGCCCAGCTTCGCAATCGCGGCCGTGATGGCCGTCTGGACGGGGCCGCCCTCGGCGCAGACATTTTCGGGGCCGTTTTCCATGACCTGCCCCGCCACGAGGGAGACCAGCGCCTGAAAATCATCGGTGCGCGCGACGAAATCTGTCTCGCAATTGACCTCGACGAGCACACCGCTCTTCCCGTCGTCCGCCACCAGCGCGCTGACCTGGCCATCGCTCGCCTCTCGGCCCGCCTTCTTCGCCGCCTTCAGGAGACCACTCTCCCGAAGGTAGCGGATGGCCTCTTCCACATCTCCGTTCTTTTCGCGGAGCGCTTCCTTGCAGTCCATGATGCCGGCGCCGGTCCGGCCGCGGAGCTCTTTCACCATCTGTGCCGTGACTTCCATTCTCTGTGCTTCTCCCTGTCAATCTTTCGAAGAGAGTCCGGGATTGCCATTGGAATCGCCACTTTTCTGTTCAGGGGCCTCCTGCGCGGCCGCCATGATCTCCTCGGCGATCGAATCGCCCGTCGCCGCGATCGCCTCGCGGTCTTCCTGGCCGATCTCCTTCCGCAGCGTCTGGCCCTCCTCGATGGTATTGGCGACGCTGGAGGTGAAAAGGCGGATCGAGCGAAGCGCATCGTCATTCCCCGGAAGGACGTAATCGACGCCCTCGGGGCTGGAGTTCGTATCGACCAGCCCCAGAACCGGGATATGAAGCTTCTGCGCCTCGCGGACGGCGATGTTTTCGAAGCCGGCGTCGACTACGAAAATGGCCTTGGGCAGCCCCTTCATGTCCTTGATGCCGCCGAGGAACTTGTCGAGGCGCTGGCGATCTTTCTCACGCCGGACGGCCTCCTTCTTCGCCAGCAGATCGAAGGTGCCGTCCGTTTTCATGGACTCGAGATCGACGAGACGGGCGACGGAGTTCTTGATCGTGACGTAGTTGGTCAGGGTGCCGCCGAGCCAGCGCGTGATGACATAGGGCATCCCAACGCGCTGGGCTTCTTCGCGGACGATCACCTGGGCCTGAGGCTTCGTTCCCACGAAGAGGACCTGGCCGCCCTTGAGAGAGACGTCCTTCACAAAATCCAAGGCCTTTTGGAACAGCACCACCGTCTTTTGCAGATCGATGATGTAGATCCCGTTGCGCGCCCCGAAGATATAGGGGCGCATCCGAGGGTTCCAACGCTTGGTCTGGTGCCCGAAATGGGCGCCAGCTTCCAAAAGTTCACGCAGCGTAACAGGATTCAAGGGAAGGTCTCCTCTGGCCGCCTTTGCGCAGGCCGACCGCTAAAACCCTCTGGCGGAGAAGGGCCGATTTTGATGCAAAAGTTGCTGAATTTAAACCTTTTGTGTGATCTCCCGGCACTGGGATCGGAAGCCGCCAACACACAGCGAGAGGGAATGTCTCACAAGGAGGGGGCCGATTCAACCCTTTCCCCCCCTCAAAACCCCAAAAATCAAGGAAAAGGAAGAAGCCTCAGGTCCGGTACTCGGCGTTTATCCGCACATAGTCGTAGCTGAGATCAGTCGTCCAAACTGCGGCCTCGGCCGAGCCCACCCCCAGATTGAGGGCAATCTCGTACTCGGGCTGCTTCATCACCTCGCCCAGCTTTTCCTCCCAGCCAGCGACCGGGGCACCCTCCCACATGACGTCCACACCCCCGATGCGGAGCGCCATCTTCTCCGGCCGGATTTTGGCCCCGCTCCGGCCCGCGGCGGCGAAGAGCCGCCCCCAGTTGGGGAGCTCGCCGTGAATCGCCGTCTTGACGAGAAGGCTCTCCGACACGGGCCGCGCCGCGAGACGCGCGTCCTCCACCGAAGCCGCGCCGCCGATCTTCACCCGGACGACCTTCGTCACCCCCTCGCCGTCGCGGACGATCGCCAGGGCCAGCTCGAGGCATACCTCGCGCAGGGCGGCGGCGAACCGCTCGCACGCCCCCGGAGAATCGATCGCGGCGCCCGAGACACCCGTCGCCGCGATGAGAACCGTATCGTTCGTCGAGGTATCGCCGTCGATCGTGATGCAGTTGAAGGTCTGCTCGCAGGCCTCCCGCAGCATTTCCTGAAGCGTCGTGGAAGACACCGCCGCATCCGTCGTGAGGTAGGCGAGCATGGTCGCCAGATTGGGCGCGATCATGCCGGCCCCCTTCGACATCCCGCCGAGGCGGACGGTTCCGCCCGGAAGGTCGATCTCGACGGCGCACTCCTTGGGCCGGGTGTCGGTCGTCATGATGGCCTTGGCCGCGGCAGCGCCCTGATCGGCTCCCAGGCCGTTCACCAAGGGGCCGAGGGCCGCCTCCATGATCTCGACCGGCAGCTGCGCGCCGATCAGCCCCGTCGAGGACATCACCACCTCGGCCTCGCTGCAGCCGAGGCGCTCGGCCAGCGCCGCGCAAAGGTGCCGGGCGTTACTCATCCCCTGCTCGCCCGTGCAGGCGTTCGCATTGCCGCTGTTGACGAGCACTGCCCGGAGCGGCGCCTTGCCCACCCGCTCGCGGCAAAGGACAACGGGCGCAGCCACCACGAGGTTCTGTGTGAAAACGCCCGCCGCCTGCGCCGGCGGATCGAAAACGAGAAGCATCATGTCGGGCCGGCCAGAGGCCTTGATGCCGGCCGTCACCGCCGCGGCACGCACGCCGCCAGCGGCGCACACCCCGCCTGGAATTTTCCGGATGAAAGAATTTTCGCTCATAGCCAAAACCCCGGATGAAGAAGACCCTGGGACTCGGTCAGGCCCAGCATCAGATTCATGTTCTGCACAGCGGCGCCCGAGGCGCCCTTCACCAGATTGTCGATGGCGGTCACAACGATGAAGCGGCCCACCCGCTCATCGAAGGTCAGCCCCACGTCCACGAAGTTACTCCCCGACACCTGGCTCACGTTCGGGAAGGCGCCCTCGGGCATCAGGCGGATGAAGGGCTCCCCGTCATAGGCGTCCCGCAGGGCCGCCCGCGCCCTTTCCGTGCTGGCCCCCGGTGTCCCGGCCGCGTAGATGGTTGAGAGAATCCCCCGCGTGATCGGGACCAGATGGGGCGTGAACGAGACGCGCACCTCCGCCCCCGCGGCGAGGGAGAGTTCCTGCTCGATCTCGGGGGTATGGCGGTGGTTGCCCACCCCGTAGGCCTTGAAGCGCTCGTTCACCTCGGAGAACTGAAGGTCGAGATCGGCCTTTCGGCCCGCTCCCGAGACGCCCGACTTGGCGTCAATGACGATGGAGTTTCCTTCGATCAGGCCCGCCCGCAGCAGCGGCGAGAGCGCCAGGATGGCCCCGGTCGGATAGCAGCCGGGGTTCGCCACCAGCCTCGCTTTCTTGATGGCATCCCGGTAGAGCTCGGGAATGCCGTAGACCGCCTCGGGGATGAGGTCTGTCGAAACGTGCTCGGTCTTGTACCAGGCCTCGTAGACCTTCGGGTCGCGCAGCCGGTAGTCGGCCGAAAAGTCCACGATCCGGGCGCCCGTTTCGAGCAGGGCGGGGATCGAATTCATCGCCACGCGGTGCGGCAGGCAGGCGAAGATCAGATCGAATCCCTTGAAGTCCGCGGGATCGAGCTTCTGGAATTTCTGTGGAAAGTGGGAAACAAGCGAGGGGAAAACCTCGCCCACTTCCTTTCCGGTATATGTCTCGGATGTGAGCGCACCGACCTCGACGCCGCCATGAGATGCCAGCAGACGCAACAACTCAAAGCCGGTGTAGCCGGTGGCGCCCACCACGGCAACACGGTACATCAGAAAAGTCTCCTCCCCGCGAACGTGCGGGGTGCTATGAGGTTTTTCTCAGAAATTTAACGTTTGGAGAACTGGAAGCTCTTGCGGGCGGCGGCGCGGCCGTACTTCTTCCGCTCCTTTACGCGTGAGTCGCGCGTAATCAGGCCCGCTTTCTTGAGGGCAAGACGATAGCTGGGGTCGATTTCGAGCAACGCTTTCGTGATGCCGTGCCGAACGGCGCCGGCCTGGCCAGAAAGTCCGCCACCCTTCACGGTGGCGCGCACGTCGAATCGACCCCAGGTCCCCGTCAGTTCAAAGGGCTGTTTCAAGAGCATGAGGGCGGTGTCACGGAGGAAGTACTCCTCGGCGAGAGTGCTGTTGACGAGCATCCGCCCGTCTCCAGGGTGGAGCCACACCCGCGCTATCGAGGTCTTTCTTTTTCCGGTCGCATAAAACTTTACCGCTGTCGCCATTGATTCTTTTTCCCCGTGTCCGCTAAGCTTTATCGAAAGTGATGGTCTCTGGATTCTGCGCCGCGTGGGGATGCTTGTCCCCCGCATAGATTTTCAGCTTCAGCAACATGGCGCGGCCCAGCTTGTTCTTGGGCATCATGCCGCGTACCGCTAATTTAAGCACACGTTCGGGATGGGTCTCGAGCAACCGCCGCGCACTGGTTTCCTTCAGGTGGCCCGGATAGCCCGAATGCCGATAGTACATCTTCTGGTCGAGCTTCTGACCGGTGAACACGACCTTCTCCGCATTGATCAAAACAACGCAATCGCCCCCATCCACGTGGGGCGTCCAGTCGGGGCGGTGCTTCCCCCGTAGCAGGGTCGCCACCCGGGTGGCGAGGCGGCCGAGCGTCTGGCCCGCCGCATCTATCAGCACCCACCTGCGGTTCTGGGAGACGATTTCTTTCTTCTGAAAAACAGTCCGCTGATACATACCTGATTTTTCCTTTAATGCCGGGTTCTCTGAAGCCGGCCGCCCCCCGGAAGGTCCGGTCGAAAGGCCGCTATGCTAACCCCAAAAGGAGCGCTCCTGTCAACACGGGCCGGGGAAAATTCGCGATCTTTCGGGCGGCGCGCCCGGGGCCCGGGGGCAAACCCCTAAAGCTTGCAAATTCTGTTGTTTGGCTGGAATGCCGCGAACGCATTGCGGGTGTCCACGATGCGGTCGCTCCGCTCGAGGATGAATTTCAGATCCAGCCCCTTGTGATTCGCGAGCAAAATGGCGCAATCGGCCTGCTCGAGCTCCTCGGCCCCGAGCGGGCGGGAGATGAACTCCCGGCCATCGAATTCGAACCGAACGGCATAGGGATCGTGGTAGCTGACCTCCGCCCCCAGATTTTCCAGTAGAGACCACACGTCCAGCGCCGGGCTCTCTCGGATGTCGTTCACATCGGCCTTGTAGGTAACGCCGATGAGAAGAATCTTCGACCCGCGCAGCGCCTTCCCCCGATCGTTGAGCGCCTTCATCGTCAAATCAACCACGAACTGGGGCATGGCCATATTCACCTGACCGGCCAGCTCGATAAAGCGCGCCTCGAAACCGAGCTGGCGCGCCTTCCAGGACAGATAGATCGGATCGACCGGGATGCAGTGACCGCCCAGGCCGGGCCCCGGATAAAAAGGCATGAAGCCGAACGGCTTGGTCTTGGCCGCATCCACCACTTCCCAGATGTCCACCCCCATCACGTGGCACAGCTTGGCCATTTCGTTCACGAGTCCGATGTTGACGCTGCGAAAAGTGTTCTCGAGCAGCTTCACCATCTCGGCCACCTTCGGCGAGCTGACCCGCACCACGTTGTCGATGCAACCCGCGTAGAGGGCCGAGGCCATCTCGGTGCACGCTTCAGTGACGCCGCCCACGATCTTGGGAATGTTCCGCGTGTTGTAATTCGGGTTTCCCGGATCCACCCGCTCGGGCGAGTAGGCGAGATAAAAATCCTCCCCGACCCGGCGGCCCTCTCTCGAGAGGACGGGCAGCAGGGCTTCCTCGGTGGTGCCGGGATACGTCGTGCTCTCAAGGATATACAGCTGGCCGGGACAGTTGGCCGCCTTGATGGCCTGAAGCGCGGATTGGACATAGGAAAGATCGGGGTCGCCCGTCTTTCCGAGCGGCGTGGGCACGCAGATGTTCACGGTCTGCACCTGCGAAATAACCGCCGCGTCCGATGTCACCTCGAAGCGGCCCGTCGCGAGCGCCTCCCCGATTTCGGCGTCCAAGATGTCCGTGATGTAGGACTTCCCCGCCTTCAAACTCTCGACCTTCGCGGGGTCGGCGTCCAGGCCCACCACGCGGTAGCCGGCGCGGACGAACTCCAGCGCAAGGGGGAGGCCGACGTAGCCCAGCCCCATGATGCACGCGCGCACCTTGCGGCTGCGGATGTCTTCCAAAAGTGACATGCCCACTTCCTTTTCCTTTTCACCTTGAAACTGTTGGCACAAGATCGACGATAAGAGAGTACCCGATGAGGAGGGAAAACAAAATCCAGAACTCGGGAGGCAAGATTTATTTGGCGCCGAATTCGCGCTTGATCATGTCGGTGAATTCCCGGTTCAACTCTTTCTCTCGCCTGGAGGACAAGTAGGGGTCGGTCGAACCGAAGAGAAAAAAGCTGGCGACCGATGCCATATCCGCTTTCATGAAAATCTGGAAGGCCAAAGCGGCCACAAGGCACGCCCCCGTGATGATGGCTATGACTTTCCACTGGCTCCGCCGCTTGACGGCCGGGAGCTTGGGTTTCAAATAATCGCTGTGGTGCGGATTCTGGCCCCGACTTCCCTCACCGGAGGAGCGGCGACGGCGACGGCGCCCCTCTCCGGCCCGGGCGGGTTCCTTTCCGGCAAGTGAAATTTGCGCTTTGTCCGGCTTATCCATCGCGCAGCCCCCCGAAAGTCAGAAGCGTGGGCGATTCTCCCCGGGGCAAACCGGACAATGGCCGATTGTGAATTTCGCCCACAAAAACAAACAATTAAGAGGAAACAAGCGGCGCCCTACCGGGGATTCGTACCGGGCACCCGCCTGAGCACAGTGTAATTCTCTCCGATTAAACAGGCAAGAGAAAGGGGGGCGGGGGTTATTTTAAATTGTAACTCTTTCAAGAACAACAAGATATGTTTTGAGGAGCCCATCCCAGCCCCGTCCCCTGCAATCCCTCCGTAGCGGAGGGGAGCCCGGCGCCTCGGGACCATTTTTCCTCTCCTGTCCGACCTCCGCCCAAGAAAAGTGAATAGTCAATCATCTTCATTGAAATCAATTGATTAAACCTAGAGAACTCTTGGAAAATAGAAGGTCACAGGTTTTAACAACTGGAAGTAATGAAAGATATACCGCCCGATGAGGTTTGAATTTTGAATCGCTCCATCCTTCCCGCCGCGCTCCTGGCGGGCGTTCTTCTTGCGGGGCCCGTTGGTTGCACGAAATTCCAGAACGATCAGCAGGCCGCAAGAGAGTCCGCTGTCACTTCTCCCCGGCCGAACGTCACCGCGGACGGAGCCATCATCACCTCGGCGAAAAACGCGTCCGCGGAGGGTCTCACCCCCAAGGGCCCTCTCCAGCAAGGCCACTTCCGCGGCCTCGCCGTGGGCGATTTGGACGGGGACGGTGCGATGGAAATCGTTGCGGGGAACTTCCTGAACGGAACGATTCATGTCTGGTACGGGCAGAAAACCGGCGAATGGCCACGGCCCACCGTTCTGAACGCCGGCGGTAATCCGCGCGCCATCCGTATCGTGGACGTGGACGGGGACTCTCGGCCCGACATCGTCGCGGCCGTCTCCGGCAAAAACAGCGGCATTTTTATCTGGACCAACGTTGACGGCAAGCGCTTCCAGCGGCGGAAAGGGCCCGGACAGGGCGAGGATTTCTACGACCTGCACGTGGGCGATCTGAACTACGACGGCCGCGCCGATCTCATCGCCGTCAAGGCAGACGCCGGGCGAAAGGACAACATCAGGCTCTGGCTGAACGTCGGCCCCCATCAATGGAAGGCCGGCCCGGCCCCGGCGGCGGCGTATGCCCTCACCGGGGTAAGCATCGCCGACCTCAACCAGGATGGTCTCTTCGACATCCTGGCGGCGGCCCGGAACCCTGGCGGCGGCCTCATCGCCTGGCTCGGGAAAGGCAGTAAAGGCCAATTAAACTGGGGAAATCCCAACGTTATCGCCAAGGGGGACTTCTGGAGTGTCTCCGCTGTCGATCTCAACGGCGACGGCATCCTCGACCTTCTCTCTACCGGTCGGGACACCGGCATCCCCATCTGGCAAGGTCTCGGCAAGGGACGCCTCAACCGCATGGCGAGCCCCATCACCTCGGGCAGCTTCTGGCAAGCCGTTCCCCTCGATCGGAATAATGATGGTTTGATCGATATCGTCGGCAGCGCGATGGACGGCAAGGGCCTCCAGCTGTGGAATCAGGATTCGCGTCTCGGGTGGGTGGCCCAGCGCCTCGTTCTTCCCGCCCAGGGGAACTACCCCAACTTGGTGGTTGCCGATCTCGACGGCGACGGCCGCCCCGATCTGGGCGCCGCCAGTCACGGCAAGGGGGTTCCTCTCTGGCCGGGCTTCGCCCGAACGGCGAAAGTCACGCCGGAGAAGGACCGCACGGGGAAGCCCAAAATCCTGAACCTTCCGCTCATCCCCGGAACCCGCCTCAGCAGCCCCGAGGCGGAGGCGGCCTCCAAACCGGCCGTCCAGGGCCCGCTCGGCGCAAATCCGAAAACCCGGCAACTCGGCGAGTACGTCATCGGAGAAGGTGATGTCCTCTCCATCCTCATCTGGCAGGGAATCCAGGCCGAAACCCGGCAGGTACAGGTGAGCGAGCGCGGCCTGGTGAGCTTCGGATACGTGGATAACATCCAGGCGGCCGGCCTGACCGTCAAGGAACTTGACGATATCCTCACCCAGAAGCTGGCGAAGTTCATCAAAAGCCCCCGCATCGATATCAACATCGTCAAATTCGGCAGCAAGATCATCCGGGTGATGGGCTCGGTCGTCCGGCCGCAAACCTACAACATCGACAAAGCCGTGACCGTCCTCGACGCCATCCTCCTGGCGGGCGGGCACATTGCCGCGCGGACAAAGGGCGATCTCTCGCGCGTCCGGGTCCAGAGCGATGGCAACACCCGCACCATCAACCTGCTCCGGTACATATCGGGCAACGGGAGCCAGTCGGACAACCCCTTCCTCGGCCCAGGCGATCTGGTCTTCGTCCCTGAGTCGAGCGACGAACTCGAGGAGGCCGATCGGATCTTCATCTTCGGAGAGTCCCGCCGGCCGGGCGTCTATCCCTTCTCCTTCAACATGCGCGTGCTCGACGCCGTGGCCCGCTCGGGCGGATTCACCGAGTGGGGTCTGAAGGAAGAGATCCGGATTATTCGCGGAGACCCCGAACGGCCCGAGGTCATCCAGGCAGACCTCAAGGCCATGCTTGAGCGGGGCGACCGGCGCGGGAACCATCTGCTCAAGCCGAACGATGTGGTCTTCATCCCCCGGAGCTTCATCGGCGACCTGAGCGAATTCGTGAAACAAGTCTCCCCGATACTCGATTTCTTGTTCTATCCGGCCCGTTTCCGGGAAGCTTACTCGATCAACTCAAACTTATTGAAATTCGACGTTGGCGGGCCGAGCCGCAGAAGGGCCGAGAGAGATTCCGAGGGCACTTTCGTTTCCGGCGCGACGAACATCACTCTCAACTAGGGCAGCCACCAATGGGCCAGTACGACATCAATTTGCGCGATTACTGGCGGATCATCCGCAAGCGCAAAACGATCATCATCTTCACGACAATCCTGCTGGCCATCTTCAGCTTCATCTTCGCCAAGCTGAACGAGCCGGCCCCCATCTATTCGTCCTCGAGCGCCATCCGCATCGATCGAAACACGGCGGTCGCCAGCGTGATCGGCGACAGCAGCGGCCTCGGCGGCCAGTTCCAGGAAATGTCGACCCAGACGGCGGTCATCCGCAGCTACCCCGTCATGGAAAGAGTGGCCAAGGAACTCGGCCTTATCGACAAGTCGCTCTCCTCGGAGGAGATCGCCAAAAACAGCCGGCTTGTCTCGGTGGTCAACAGCCTCTCCGATCAGACGGAATCCGAACAAATCGGTGACACGAACCTGATCCGCATCAAGGTCACCTCAACTGACCCCGATCAGGCCGCCCGGATGGCCAACACCATCGCCGCGATCTTCCGCCTCTTCAACTACGAAACGCGCAACGAGGCAACTCTCAAACAGTCCCAGTTCATCAATGGCCAATTGGAGGCAAGCGAACGGGCGCTCAAGGAGGCCGAGCAAAACATCAAGAAGTACAAAGAAGAGAAAAGCGTGCTTTCCGTCTCCATCGAGGCGACCGTGACCTCCCGCGCCCTCGAAGTCGAAAGCGCCCGGGTCGGCGAACTCGAGAAGTTGCTGGAAAAGCTCCGGGACGCCATCCAGCAGGTGCGTTTCATCGGCGAATTCCAGGAGGGAAAAACGAAGCGCGTCCCGGTGGACGACATCGAATCCGGCCTCGGGCCGCTCAACAAACAGCTCGTCGAGCTACAGGTGCAGCGCGACACCCTGCTCGATAACTTCACGGTCGAACACCCCTCGGTCCGCACCATCATTGTCCAGATCAAGAACGTGGTCCGCGAGATGCTGCTCACCCTCGAGGGCCGCGAGCGCTCCCTCGCCGGCGAGCTTGAGTACAGAAAACGCGAGCTCAAGAAAATAACGGACCGGAACAACGAGATCCCGAACATCGCGCTTGAACTCCAGCGGCTCGAGCGCAAACTGGCGACCAACATGGAAGTGCACAATCTTCTTCGTCAGAAGGCCGAGGAAGTGAAGATCAAGCTCGCCGGCACCCAGCACCTCGTCCACATCGTCAAGCCGGCGTTCCGCCCCGCGTTCCGGGACAACCCGCCCCAGGTCGGGGTCAACACGTTCGTCGGCGCCCTGCTCGGCCTCATCGTCGGCGCGGTCTTCGCCCTCGTCCTCGAAACGATGGACACCTCCATCGGCGCCATCGAGGATGTGGAAAGCTACCTCGAGATTCCCGTCCTCGGCGTCATCCCCGTGGTGGACGCGGAAGAACTCGAGCAGGAGTATCTCGAAGCGAACCCCGACAAGGTGGGGCGCTTCACCTCCGACATGTTCGGCCGCCTGGTGACACACTTCGTCCCCCGCTCGCCCATCGCGGAGGCCTACCGCTCGTTCAGAACGCAGATGGACTTCCTCGCCCTCGAAAAGGGCGGAAACCTCTTTCTCCTCACAAGCACGACGCCAGGCGAGGGGAAAACCACGACCTCCATCAACTTCGCCATCGCCTACGCCCAGACCAACAAGCGGACGCTTCTCATCGACGCCGACATGCGCAAGCCCACCATCTACCGCGTCTTCGGCATCGACCGCGAGCCCGGCCTGACGGAAGTCCTCCTGGGGAACTACACGGCCGAAGAGTGCATCCGCACCATGACCGACATCATGCTCGGCAAGTTCGACATGGAAGACATCATGATTACGCCGGGCCTGGACAATCTCAGCATCATGACCTGCGGAAGCATCCCTCCGAACCCCTCCGAGCTGCTCGGCTCGCCGCGGATGAACGACTTCCTCGAAGAGGTGCGGGGCGAATACGACGTCGTCATCATCGATACCCCGCCCCCGTCCTTCCGGTGACGGATGCCGCCATGCTCGGGCCGCGGGTGGACGGCGTGGTGCTCGTCTACCGCGTGGGGACCATCGCGCGGGGCGCCCTGAAACGCGCCAAACTCCAGCTCGACAACGTCCGCGCCAACGTGTGGGGCGTGGTACTCAACTCGATGCGCGCCGAGGTCAGCTCCGACGTGGATACGTTCCAGTATCAATCGGGCTACTACTACGCCGGCTACTCCGAGGAGGCCGAGGAATCCCGCCCGGTGGACATGCCCATTTACCAGCGCTGGTACACGCAGGCCAGGGACCTGATCGCCCCCACCTCGGACGATGAAATGATCCGGGAGGAAGCATCGCCCTTCGCGCGCATTCTCGGCGCCGCGCTGATCTTCCTTTCGTTTGCCCTCATCGCCGGCGGCATCTTCTGGCAGCAGGGCGTCAAGCTGCCCCTGTTCGGCTCGCTGAAATTGATGACAGGCCAAATCGGCTACGGGGCGGCGGATAACACCATCCAGCTGGATGCCCTCTGGGAGGGCTTGCGAAAATCCAGGCCCACCAAGCCCCCCGTTCCGCAAACCGTAAAGCCCGCCCCGCCTGGAAGTCCCGAAACGGGGAAGGAAAGCACCCCGCCCGCCTCCGGGGTGAAGACCTCCCCGGTGCCGGGCAAGAAAACCTCCGCCCTTGAACCGGGGGACAAGGGCCTCG
>JAQBZT010000022.1 GCA_027622355.1 bacterium
CCCGCCATCGTGGACGTGAGAACGGAAAACGCGCCCTACCCCGCCTTCGAGTTCAAATAGCATGGACCACGAAAAGATCCTGGTGATCGTCGCCCATCCGGATGACATTGATTTCGTCTGCGCCGGAACCGTGGCCAGATGGACGCGCGAGGGCAGAGAGGTCGCCTACTGCATCTGCACGAGCGGCGAGAAGGGCTTCACGGGCGAGGGCGCGGAAAAAATCTCTCCCGGGGAGCGCCGCGAGATCCGCGAGGCGGAGCAGCGCGCGGCGGCGGCCGTCCTCGGCGTGCGCGATGTCACCTTCCTCCGCCAGCCCGACGGGGAACTCGCCAACACCGGCGGGCTCAGACAGGAGATCGTCCGCCAGATCCGCAGGCACCGGCCCGGCCTCGTCCTCACCGAGGACCCGGCCATGAACGCCTTCGACAGCTTCTACGGCTACCACAGCGACCACCGGGCCGTGGGCCTCGCCGCCTTCGAATCGCTCTACCCCGCGGCGGGAAACGAGAACTACTTTCCCGAACTCCTCGCGGAGGGGTTCGCCCCCTTCGTTCCCGGGGAAGCTTATTTCCAGCACGGCCAGGAGCAGGCCAACATCTGGGTGGACATCAGCGAGACGTTCGAGCTCAAGTTGCAGGCCCTTGCCTGCCACAAGAGCCAGGTTGGGGACATCGAAGAGCTCCGGCCCAAGATGCGCGAATGGGCCGAGCGGAACGGGGAAAAAGCGGGGTTCCCACTGGCCGAGACGTTCCGGAGCCTCGAAATTCCGAGGTAGCGGCGCCCTGCGCAAATTCCATCTCCTCCCCAAATTCCATATAATGGCCCGCAACGCGCACCGCAAAGCATCTACCTGAATCCGAAAGGAACATATATGTACGGCTATCAAGGGAAGATTCTCCACGTTGACCTCACCGCCCGCACAAGCCGCGTCGAGGAGTTCGGCGATGACTTCGCCCGCAAATATCTCGGCGGCAACGGCTTCGCCGCCCGCATTCTCTGGGATCACCTCAGGCCCGGGATCGATCCGCTGTCGCCGGAAAACGTTATCGCCCTCGCCGTCGGCCCCTGCACCGACACCGCCGTGCCGAGCGCGAGCCGGGCCTGCATTGCCTCGAAGAGCCCGCTCACCAATCTTTTCTTCGACAGCACCTTCGGCGGCTCCTGGCCCATCAGCCTGAAACGATCGGGCTACGATGCCATCGTTTTTCATGGAAAGGCCAGCGGTCTGGTTTACCTCTCTATCAACGACGGGAAAGCCGCCATTCGCGACGCGGCGGACTTGAAGGGAAAATGGATTCGGGAGACCTGCGACACCATCTCCGAGAAAGAGGGCAAGGCGGACGTGCTCGCCATCGGCCCCGCCGGGGAGAACATGGTCCGCTACGCGGCCCTCGCCCACACCTGGCGGAAAAGCCGGGACGGCATCAGCGGCCGGGGCGGCATGGCGGCCGTCTTCGGCAGCAAGAACCTCAAGGCCATCGCCGTGGGCGGAAAGGCCAAAACCGGGGTCGCGGACGCGAAGGGGCTACGGGAGTTCGTGAACGCCTCGGCCGAGGGCATCCGCACCGGGACCGCCGCCCTGAAGAAGTACGGCACCCCGATTCTCGTCAACATGATCAACAAGATGGGCGCCCTGGGCACCAATAACCTCCAGAAGGAAGTCTTCGGCAACTGCGAGCCCATCAGCGGCGAAACCATGCTGGCGAACTATCTCGACAAGGACACCACCTGCCTCAAGTGCTCGGTGGCCTGCGGGAAAAACTACAAGATGAAGGGCGGCAAGTACGACGGCCTTGTATGGAAAATGCCCGAGTACGAATCCATCTACGCGCTGGGCACCATGCTGGGCATTGATGATCCGGGCGCCCTCCTCCAGGCCAACATGCTCTGCGATGAGCTGGGCCTCGACACGGTTTCCATGGGGGTCACCCTCTCCCTCGCCTTCGAGTGCTTCGAGAAGGGGCTGCTGAAAAGCGCCGACACCGGGCACGAACTCCAATGGGGGGATGCCGACCTGATGGTCCAACTCCTCGAGGACACCGCGCACCGGAGAGGCTTTGGCGCCGACCTGGCCGAGGGGGGCCTGCGCCTCGCGGAGAAAATCGGCGGAAACGCCGCCGAAATGCTCTACGCCGCCCGGGGGCTCGAGCTTCCCGCCCACAGCGCGCGCGCCCTCAAGGGGATGTCCATCGGCTACGCCACCGGCACCCGGGGCGGAAGCCACCACGACACCCGGCCCACCCTCCAATACGCCTCCGACCACGACAACACGAAGACCGAAGGCAAGCCGGAATTCGCCATGCGGACCCAGAACTTCACCGCCCTCGGCGATTCCATCACCCAGTGCCGCTTCACCGGCGAGCGCGGCTTCGGCGCCATGATCAACGAAAAGTACGCCACCATGCTCAATCTCGTCACCGGCTGGGACACCACCGAGGCGGAGCTGGAAGCCACCGGGGCGCGCATCTGTAACCTCGAGCGCGCCTTTCAGGTCAGGGAGGGCGTAACCCGCCAGGACGACATGCTCCCCCACCGGGTGATGCACGAGCCCATTCCCGATGGCCCGCACAAGGGGATGTACTGCCCGCCGGATGAACTCGAAAAGATGAAAGACGAGTACTACGCGCTCCGCGGCTGGGACGAGCAGGGCATCCCCCGGGCGGAAACCCTCGAGAAACTCGGCCTGGAGGATGTGGCGGACCAGATCAGTTTCTGATTCTTCTTTTCAAGCGAATCAAAAAAAACTGCGTCCCGGCCCCGGGGCGCAGTTTTTTTTCGGCAGAAATCTCCACCGATGGCAAGAATTTCCCCGCCGGGTTCGAGACCGGGGACGAACTTTCCCATCTATCCAACTGTTTATTCTATCGTTATAGACTTTCCGCTTTTCGGCACAGCATTTGCTTTCATCTACATCGGATAAGCCCACCGGGCCACCCTCCCGGAGGGGCGTCTTGAGCACGCACGGGGCCGAGCGCGCAATCCCATCCGCGCGCTCCGGCAAAAGGAGTTTTGCAATGGGCATATTTCCAGGACTGTCCACCGCCGCCTCGACGATGAACAATGCCTCGACCTCGATGAAGGTCATCAGCGACAACCTTGCCAATCTGGGCACCCCCGGCTTCAAGCAAAGCCGTACCCTCAGCTCCGATTCCTTCGCCAGCCTTCTCCCGAGCGGCGGCCCGGGCGATCAAGTCGGAAACGGAGCCAGCCGCGTCGGGATCCAGCGAATCGTCACCAAGGGCAAAATCGAGCCCAGCAACAACATACTGGACTCCGCGATCGACGGCGAGGGGTTCTTCATCCTGAACAACGGGCTGGGCGGGCAAGTCTACACGAGAGGCGGCACCTTCACGCTGAACGATCAGGGAGTTCTCATCCACACCCCGACGAAACTCGAGGTACAAACCTTCCCCGCAGCAGGCGGAACGGCGCTCGGAAACGTCACCTTGATAGGATTGAACAATCTTCTCGGGTCAGCCACGACCAATCTTTCCTTTGTCGGAAACCTCTCGGCGCAGGAAAACATCCTCGGGACAGCCGGCTCGTTTCTCTCCTCGTTGAAAAGAGATGAATTTGTCGTTTCCACCGGCGTGAACGATCAGTTGGTGTTCGATGTGGGAGGAGGGCCGATCACGGCCAGCCTCGTCACGCACGGCGGGCTGACTTCCGGCACGGCGGTCATCGGCAACGCCCTGGCCAATGCCGTTAAACTGGCCTTGGAGACCCAGAACGGCTCTCTCGACGCCTACACGGTGACCTACGATCTGTCCACGGACAAGTTCACCATCAAAAACGACAATGGGAACACAACCCCGATCACCTTCCGGCACGATCTGGCCACCTCGACCGCGTCCTCTCTCCTGGGATTTGCGGCGGCGGCCTCCTCGGCGATCCAGCCCAATTCCACCGAGGTCAGCAATCTGGGCGTGGCGTTCAACGTTCTGACCGGAGTCAACGATACCCTTTCCGTTAACTTTAACGGCGTCCCGGCCACCGTGACCGTCGCGGCGGGGAATTACACGGGAGGGGGCCTTGCGCGCGCCATCGAGGCGTCGCTTCAGGGCACCTCGGCGCTGAATCGATCTGCTTCGGTCACTTACGACGAACTACTGGGCACCTTCCGGATTTTGGGACCCCAGACCGGCGGCGCCTATACCATCAATCAGCCCTCGAACAGCGGGACGCCCACGATCGCCGTCGCCGCCACACAGACCACCGTGACGGGCGGTACGCTCTCGGCGACAGCGAGCTTTTCGACCGGCAGCGCGACCGCCGGAACGGGCAATTTCGACATCACCGATCCTTTCAAGACCAGCTCATCGAATTCGACACACGATGCATTCGACAGCCTGGGCAATCAGCGCTCGATGACAACATTCTTCAGGAAAGTGGGAGACAACATCTGGGAGTGGCACGCCGCCTTTCAGGGCAGCGACCTCGTGGGCCCCACCCTGAACACCAGCTTCGAGGAAATCGCCAGCGGTCTTCTCACGTTCGATTCAGACGGAAAGCTGGACACCGAGGCGAACACGGCCGGAACGGGCATCGTCAATTTTGACGCCATCGGAACCAATCCGCCGCCCGCGCAAGGACAAATTATTGCGTTCGACTTCGGCGATTCGCTGACGACCGATACGGGAACGGGACTTCTGGGGATGACGCAATTCGGCGGCCCCTTCAACATCGTCAGGTTCGACAACAACGGTGTCTCGCAAGGTTCGTTCCTGGTCGTGAACATCGACGAGAGCGGGTTCATCAACGCGCTCTTCAACAACAACCAGACGATCGTTCTGGGACAGATCGCTTTGGCCAGATTCCCGGTTCCCGCCGAATTAACCGCACTGGGGGACAGCATTTTCTCGGTATCGCCCGAATCGGGCGCCGCCACTGTCACCGCCCCGAACCAGAACGGAACCGGAAGGGTTCTCCCCGGGGCGCTTGAAATTTCCAACGTGGAGATATCAGAGCAATTCGTGGACCTGATAGTCCAGCAGGAAATCTTCCAGGCGAATGCCCGGCTGGTGACGGCGACGGACGAAATGCTGCAAACGCTGATAAACCTCTAGAGACGCCTCCAAAGGACTGGGCGCGGCCCTAGAGGAGGGAGAGGCCCTGCGGCGCCTCGGGGATCAGGAGCCGTTCCACAATCTCGCCTCCCTCCAGGTGCCTTTCGATGATTTCCTCGACGTCCTCGGCCCGAACGCCGCCATACCAGACATTGTCGGGCATCACGCACAGGGCCGCGCCATGCTCGCACGTATCGAGGCAACTCGTGGAAAGAATCCTGGCCTTTCCCTTCAGGTTCTTCTCCTCCAAAAGGGCCTTCATTCGATCATGCACCTCGACCGCCCCGCACGCGGAGCAAGAACCCTTCGGATGGTCGGGCGCCCGTTCGTTGGTGCATACCAAAACATACCGCTTTTTCTTGAACATCCGTTCTCCTTCGAATTTCCCCGGCAGAGTCCACGAATCCCCTGCAAAATGCTAGAATACCCCAAACCATCCTCCCTCAAAAGGAACCGCGATGAACACGGCCCCCGGTGAAATCGGCAGCGCTACCGTCGAGCCGCCCCGCCGCGTCATTTTTTATGCAACCTGCCTGGTCGACCGCTTTTTCCCGGAGGTGGGCGAAGCGGCGCTTTACCTTCTCGACAACATGAACGTGGAGGTGGACTTCCCGGAGGGGCTGACCTGCTGCGGCCTTCCCCACTACAACAACGGGTTCCAGGACGAGGCCCGCAAATCCCTGGACCGCCAGCTCGATCTGCTGGGCGGGGACGAACCTGTCATCGTTCCCTCGGGCTCTTGCGGCTGGATGCTCCGGGACGTCCTGCCCACCCTGTATCCCGACGACCCCTGGCGGCGCGAGCGCGCCGAGAACATCTCCGGCAGGGTGTACGAGCTCTCCCAATTCCTCGTCCACTTCGGCCGCTTCGAGGCGAAACCCCACATCCCGGGCCGGGCCGTCTACCACGACTCCTGCCACCTTCTCCGCGGCATGGGAGAGCGTGAGGCGCCCCGGCGGCTGCTCGATATTGTCGCCCGCGACCGGCCCGAGATGCGGAACTGCGATCGCTGCTGCGGCTTCGGCGGTTCCTTTTCGGTAAAATACCCCGAAATCTCCTGCGCCATGCTCGATGAGAAGATCGCCGCGGCCGAGGAAGCAGGCGCCGATTGGATCGTCGCCGCCGACGCAGGCTGCATGCTCCAGATCGGAGGCGGCCTCATCCGCCGCAACTCCCATATCTCCCTTCTGCATCTTGCGCAGGCCCTCGCCGGTCCCGGCGCGCCCGGGTGGCCGAGGGCCTTTTCCGAGGGAGGCCGGATTCTGTGACCTCCCCGTTCAACCAGCGCGCCGCCGCCGCCATTGCGGACGCCGACCTCAAGGAGGCGCTGAAGTCCGCTACCGAAAAATTCGCCGGCCTCCGCCAAAAGGCCTTCGAGTCAACGGCCGCTCCGCTGGCGCTGCGCGCCAAGGCCCGCGAAATCCGCGAGCACACCTTCAACCACCTCGACTCTCATCTCGAAACCCTTTTCCGCTCGCTGGAGAAAAACGGCGTACAGGTCCACACGGCTCCCGATGCGGGCGCCGCCGTCGGGCACGTCCTCGCCATCGCCAGGGCGCACGGCGTCCAGAGCGTGGTCAAGAGCAAGTCCATGGCCTCGGAGGAAATTCACCTCAACCATCATCTCGAGGCCGCCGGCATCCAGCCGTTCGAGACCGATCTGGGAGAGTGGATCATCCAGCTGGCCGGCGAGACGCCGAGCCACCTCATCGCCCCCGCCATTCACAAGACCAGGGCGCAGGTGGCCCGCCTCTTCGCCGAAAAGGTGGACCCGAACGCCGGGGACGACCCCGCAGAGCTGACAAATCTCGCCCGGCAGACCCTTCGCGGGGAGTTTCTCCGGGCGGGGATGGGCATCAGCGGCGTCAACTTCGCCATCGCCGAGACCGGAACCCTCTGCCTGGTCACGAACGAGGGAAACGGCCGGATGGTCACCACCCTCCCGAAGGTTCACGTCGCCATCATGGGGCTCGAAAAGGTCGTGCCCACCGTCGAGGAGTGCATGACCCTGCTCGCCGTCCTCCCGAGAAGCGGGACGGGCCAGAAGATCACCAGCTATTTCACCATGCTCACGGGCCCGCGGAGCGCGAAGGAAGCGGATGGCCCCGACGAGGTGCACCTGATTCTCCTCGATGGGGGCCGCACCCGGCATCTGGGGGGCGCGTTTCAGGAAGCCTTCCACTGCATCCGGTGCGGCGCCTGCCTGAACGTCTGCCCCGTCTTCCAGACGGTCGGCGGCCACGCCTACGATTCGATCTACGGGGGGCCCATCGGCTCCATCCTGAGCCCCATGCTGCGCGGCCTCGACGCGGCCGGGGAGCTTCCCGCGGCGTCGAGCCTTTGCGGCGCCTGCCTAGAGGTTTGCCCCGTCTTCGTGGACATTCCCCGCATGCTCCTGGAGATGCGGAGCGCCCGCGTATCGCGCGCGGACGCCTCCCTGCCCGAGCGGGCGGCTTTTCGCGCCGCGGGCTTCGCCATGCGCCATCCCGCCCTCTGGGAGATGGGCCAGAGCCTTTTCGCGTTCGCCCTCCGGCTTCTCGCCAAGAAAGAGGGGTGGGCAATGGGGCCGCTCAGGGCATGGACGGAAAAGCGTGCCCTTCCCTATCCGCCGCGGGAAACCTTCCGCGCGAGGTGGCGGAAGCGGGAAAAAATCCTGGCGCAGAAAAAAAACGCATCGCCGGATGGGGCCCCGGACGAGAAAAGCGCGAACGCAGGGGCGGTGCAGAAGGTGCGGCGGGCGCTCGCCTCGGGCCATGGGATCGCCCACGGAAACATCCCCGCCCCGCCCGCCATCTTGCCCGAGGTCGCAGTGCCGGATGCGCCCGCGCGCTTCCTGGAGGAGTTCGCGGCCGTCAGCGGAAAACCCCGCCGGGCGAAGGACACGGAGGCGGCCCGCGAATACATCATCGAGATCGCCCGCCGCTTTCCCGATCGGCCGGTGGCCCTCTCGGCCGATCTTACGCTTCCGGTTGCCGAATGGCTTTTCGAGGCGGGCATCGAAACGATCGCCCCGGCGGATGCGGGGGACGATCGGGAGAACATCGCGCGCGCCGGCGTCGGCATCACCGGATGCGCCTGGGCCATCGCGGAGACCGGCACCATCGTCCTCTACAGCGGCGAAGGCAGACCCCGCCTCCACTCGCTGCTCCCCGAGGTCCACCTCGCCCTCATCCCGGAGGACCGCATCATCCGCCACCTCTCGGCCCTCGGCCCCCGCCTCCAGGAGGTGCTGGGGGGAGCGCCCGGCCAAAGGCCCAGCTGCGTCAACCTCATCACCGGCCCGAGCCGCTCGGCCGATATCGAACTCACCCTCGTCGAGGGCGTCCACGGCCCCCGCGAGGTGCACGCCATCCTCCTGCCCGCGGGCGGCGGCGCCTCAGGCGGCAGCGCGGCAGAGAACGGAAGCCCCTTCTTGCTTGAAGAAGAATAAATCCCGTATTTTCGTTTGATTTTGCAGTTTTTCGACCGCGCTGCATTTTTTCCAGATTAATTCCAACTCCAACTTCCATCCCGAGGTTTGGGACTTCACATCGCCGCCCAGCGACACGGCGGCGGACTTGGTATGAGAGCACAGTTTCAAATAATTTACATATAAGTATTTGTTATAGAATATTTTATCTAATTGATATAAAATGTATTACATATATAACGGTCGGTCGATACCCATATAAAAAATAACGATATTACAACGAAAACAACGGTACGCTCTCTGCACCTATTTACGGGAAAAAATTTCCTCTTCACATAAGTGAAGAATTAAATGCCAAAAATTAGCGATGTAGATATATATATCATTATGATTCAATATGTTACATAATTTTCTAATTCCATCCCGATGTTTGGGACTTCACATCGCCGCCCGGCGACACGGCGGCGGACTCGGTATGATATTACCGTTTCAAATATATACATTTTATTTATTTGTGTTAAATTTGACACCTGGATGAAAAAATGCTAGATACTAGATAGAGAAGAATGCCGCCGATAATAGGAGAGGTTCCGATGGCACTGAAAGATTTAACAACGGACAAAGCAAAGGTCACCGAAGAGCAGATCGAAGGAATTGTCTCTCAGTACGTCAGGTTCGATTTAGAAGCGAGGGAAATTATATCCCTTCCTGGCGCTCCATCCCTGTCCAACAGAGCTAAGGTACTGGTCTATCTGGTCGCGCTACAGGCTTGGCCCCTTCTCGGTGCTGAAGATGTGCCGACGAAGGTCTCACCAGCTCAACTTGGCGGGTTGCTTAACATTCCTGGAGGAACACTTCGCCCTACCCTGAAAGAGTTGAAGGACTCGAACTTGATCTCCGTTGACGGACGCGACTATTTCGTCAGAACCGTCGCTTTTCCCCACATCAAAAAAGCGATTGAAAACACTGCTGGTGGATCAAGTACGGGACGTCGCCACAAGAAGGCAGGGAAGAAAAAAACGGCACCGAACAAATCAGATAAAAAAGGTAACGACTCCGTCCGCAAGAAATCTACTGCATCAACGGGCG
Organism: bacterium; assembly: GCA_027622355.1. Classification (NCBI taxonomy): domain Bacteria; species bacterium. The sequence goes on from JAQBZT010000022.1 coordinate 9,565, forward strand.
AAAAGACGGAATTTTTCGAACAGTTGACGAACGGAAGTTTCTTCGACGAACCACGCTCCCTTTCCGACGTCAAAGAAGCCTTTCACCAAAAAGGGCACATTCTCCCTAGCACTTCACTTCCTGGATACTTGTTAAAGGCTGTGCGAGGCGAGAAGCCGAAGCTGCGACGTGAGCGACAAGAGGTTGATGGGAAGAAAGTGTGGATGTATGAAAAAGCGTGATGAGACAGTGACGGTGGACGGTGTCGATGTAGTTCAAAATCTCTCGCCTCCCCTTGAACACGCTCTGGTGGAGGCTCTTGTGAAAGAACACCTCTCGCTGGAGAGACGTTTCATTTTGAGGGACTGGGAACCCGCTACTCTAGATGGGGGGCAATTTTGTGAGATCGCGGCCCGCTGCCTCTATCACATCGATTCTGGTAATTTGAATCCGACCAAAAGCGTCGACGACTGCTTGTCCTATGTTGAAGATCTAAAAAACAAAAATGCACACTCATTTCTTTCTAGGAAAGACGCCTTACAGTTATGCCGGGCCATTCGTTTGGCGTATAAATTTCGGAGCAGCCGAGGAGCCGTTCACATCGATCCGAACTATTCCGCGAACGAGATGGATTCTCGTCTCGTATTGGAAACGGTTCGGTGGATTCTGTGCGAATTGATCCGGATTTTCTGGACGGGCAATCCTCAAGTTGCAGCAAAAATCGTGAAGGACATCGTAACTTATCACATACCTGCGGTCTTTCGTGATGGCTCTGTACCAATCGTTCAGCATCCTGACCTGGATACAGAGAGCGAAATCCTATTACTCCTTCACGATTCAGGCTCAACAGGGAGCGAACTAAAGAAGCTGAAAGAATCAATTCCTCGGAATAGAAGAACTGTAGAAAAAGCGGCCGCATCACTTGCCCAAAAGCGTTTGATTACCAAAGCGACAAACGGTTCATTCATTTTGACCGATCTGGGTCGGCTACAGACCGAAAAAGAACTCCACGAATGCCTACAACTTCCCGACTAGAAAAGCAGAAGACAGACTGCTTGAAGCGAAAGCCGGGACGTTGACCGGATGGCCCCCCTCCTACAAATACTCCCCAAACCAGGCAATCGCTTCGACCATGCCGATCTCGTGGTGCGCGGGGCTGCAGAAGTAATACGACTCGTAGTGCTGGGCGCCGGGGAGCATGACGATCTTCTTGGGCTCGCCGCAGGCGGCGTAGCAGGAGAGCTGCTCCGGGGGCGGGACGAGGTGGTCGTTCTCCGAGTAGATGAAGAGAACCGGCCGCGGCGCGATGCGCCCCACCACCCACTCGGGCTTGTAGCGCCAGCAGGCCTCGGCGCTCTGGAGGTCGTAGTCCTTGACGTAGTCGCCGTGCTTCTGGTGGTGCTGCTCGATGACGCTCAGGGTGTGGGGGTCGCAGAGCATGATCTCGGGGAGGGGCATGGTCTCGGCTTCCCCGGTGGCGGCGCGCTTTCGGGCGGCGGCCATCACCTTCTCCCGGAAGCTCGCCCATTCGTGCGGCCGGCGCACCGAGCGCATCCACCGCTCCCCGTCGTGCACCCCGACCGAGGAGACCAGTACCTTGACGCGCGCATCGAAGGCGGCCACCCAGATGGCGTTCGCCCCGCCGAAGCTGGTCCCGAAGATTCCGATCCGACCGGGGTCCACTCCCTCGATGGTTTCCATGTAGGAGATGGCGTCGTAGGTGTCCTGCGCCTGCTCGAGGGGGCGCTGGCGGCCGCGCGCGCCCTCGCTCTTGCCGAAGCCGCGGTGATCGGGCGCAAGGATGAAGTAGCCCTCCTTCCAGAGGCGCCGCGGGACGTCCATCCCGTAGACTTCCTTCATGCCGCTGTAGCCGTGCAGGCAGATGATGGCGGGCCGGGGCGGGTCGCCGGGCTTCCAGCCCTCGGGGGTGTAGAGATGGGCGGCGAGCTTGAGCCCGTCGCTGTAGTAGGTAATCTCTTCGTACATGCGCCACCTCCGGGTCGGGGACCTCTTTCGGGAAGATCGGCTTTCGGGAAGATCGGCCTTCGGCTGCTGACCCGCCCGTGGGAGGGGGCGCCTTTCAGCGCCCTCCCCCGCGGCAGGCAGGGCCATCTCGTTTCAACCGAAAATCCCGCTCCCGGCGGCGAAAGTCAAGCCCGCTCGCCAGCCTGGAAGTATCCCCGCCAAACGATCGATCCCAATGCGCACCCGGCGGGCCATTTCCCCTCGAGGAAAACGAATAAAAAAAACCTCCGCCCGGGCACACGACCCAAGCGGAGGTTTTCTTCGGCAGATATTGCTTCCCTACAACACAAACAGGCGAATACGCCTCTTAGATGTCGTAGTAGAGGGAGAATTCGTGCGGATGCGGCCGCAGGCGAATCGCATCCACCTCGTTTATCCGCTTGTAGGCGATCCAGTTCGCGATGACATCCTCGGTGAAGACATCGCCCTTGAGGAGGAAATCGTGATTCCGCTCCAGGTTGTCGAGCGCCTGGGCGAGGTCGGCGGGCGTTTGGGGCACCTTGGCCTTTTCCCCGGGCTCGAGATCGTAGAGGTTCTTGTCGATGGGCTCGGGCGGGAGAATCTTGTTCTGGATGCCATCGAGGCCCGCCATGAGCATCGCGGAAAACGCGAGGTAGGGGTTGCAGGTCGCATCCGGGCAGCGCAGCTCCACGCGCTTGGACTTTTCCGCGTGCGAGTACATCGGGATGCGGATGCAGGCGCTGCGGTTGCGGGAGCTGTACATCAGGTTGATCGGGGCCTCGTAGCCCGGCACCAGCCGGCGGTAGCTGTTCGTCGTGGGATTGGTGAGGCCCAGCAGCGCGGGCGCGTGGTGGAGCAGCCCGCCGATGTAGTAGAGCGCCATCTGGCTGAGGTCGCCGTAGGTGCCCGACTGGAACATCAGGTTCTTTCCCTTCTTCCAGATGCTCTGGTGGGTGTGCATGCCGGAGCCGTTGTCCATGAAGAGGGGCTTGGGCATGAAGGTGGCGGTCTTTCCGTGGCGGCGGGCGACGTTTCTCACCACGTACTTATACTTCAACAGCTTGTCCGCCGTTTTCAGGAGCGTGTCGAACCGGATGTCGATTTCGCACTGCCCGGCGGTGGCGACTTCGTGGTGATGCACTTCGGAAACGATGCCGATATCCCTCATCGTTAACATCATCTCGGAGCGCATGTCCTGCAGGGTGTCGGAGGGCGGCACCGGGAAGTAGCCCTCCTTGTAGCGGAGCTTGTAGCCCAGGTTCGGCTCTTCGTCCCGGCCGGTGTTCCAGGCGGCCTCGACGGAGTCCACTTCGTAGAAAGCGTGATTCTGGGCGGTCGCGTAGCGGACATCGTCAAACACGAAGAATTCCGCCTCGGGACCAAAATAGGCGACATCCCCGATGCCGGTGCTGATGAGATACTGCTCGGCCTTCAGGGCGGTGTAGCGCGGGTCACGGTCGTAGAATCCCAGGGTCACCGGGTCTTTGATGTCGCAGATGATAACAAGCGTGGGATACTCAAGGAAGGGATCCATGAAAGCGGTGCTCGGGTCCGGTATGAGAAGCATGTCGCTCTCGTTAATCGCCTGGAACCCGCGAATGCTCGATCCATCGAAACCGACGCCCTCTTCAAAAATATCCTCGTCCAAAGTTTCGATGGGCGAAGAAAAATGCTGCCACACTCCCGGCATATCACAGAAGCGATAGTCCACCATCACAGCTTTTTTGTCCTTCGCCAGCTTGATCACGTCAGCGGGAGTCGTGCCCCCCTTCGCGGCGGAAGCGGCTTTCTTTTTCCCTCCGGTTGCCATTTCTAATATTCCTCCTTTTCATTTGATATGAACTCACAAGCGCATCCGGAACCGGAACAGCCCAGACCCTCCGGCCCATTTTTTTGATTCAGGTTACGGCCGCCTTCGAAGCCGCATCCCCCGACAACACAGCAGCCAAGCGCTCGCACAACGAGCGCAGTTTTTCCTTGTCTTCAATCTTCCGGCCGTCGGCATCGGTCATGTAAAAAGTATCCACCGCCCGGACGCCTTCGGTCGAAATCTTCGCCCGGGAAATCGAGATGCCGTCCTCGGCGAGATGCTTCGAAATCTGGACCAGCAGGCCGTGCCGGTCCGGGGCAATGACCTCCAGAACCGTTGCGTCATCGCTTGCCGTCAGGTCGTAGTCGACGTGCGTGGGCACATCGAAATAAGAACGCTGCTTCGGCCTCAGATATCTCCGGTTCTTGCGGAGGAGCGCGTCCAGCTCCGTCTTTTTCGATAGAAGCGCACCGAGAACTTCTTCCAGCTGGCCCCACAGGGAGTCGTCCGTAACGGCTTTCCCTTCATTATCCACCACCTGGAAAATGTCAACCACGAGCCCATCCTCGCGCGTATTGACCTTCGCATCGAGAATGCTGAGGTCGAACGCCGCCAGGGCCCCCGCGATCAAACCGAACAGGCCGAGCTGATCCCGGCACACGATCGTCAAAAGCGTATTTCCCAGCCGGCGACGATGCGTAATGTCCAGCGCCAGGATTCGGCCCTCTTTCTCCAGGCGCCGGGCCGCTTCCAGGTGGCGGAGAATGTTCTGCGGGGGCGTTACCATCCGGTAGCGCTCGGGCATCTCCTCGATATGCCGGCGAATCTCGGCTTCGCCGATCTTGCTCATCGTCGCACGGGCCTCGTACTGCACCTGTGTCAATACGTCCTCGATCCGCTTGGCCCGCTGGGTCTCCTCTCCGGATTCGAGGGCCCGCAGCGTTTTCCGGTAAAGCTCGTGGAGCAACGCTCCCCGCCAAGTGTTCCAGATGCCCGGCGCCACCGACTTCACGTCCGCATAGCTCAGGAGGTAGAGCATCTGGAGCTGCTCCACCGTCCCCACAGTCTCGGAAAAACGTTGGATCAGGACCGGATCCTCGATGTCACGGCGCTCCGCCGTATGAACCATTTCCATGTGGTTCACCACGAGAAATTCCATGACGCGCCCCTCATCCGCGGGGAGGCCAAAGCGCACGATCATAGCCGGCAGCAAGGCCGCGCTCTTGTGGACATGGCGGGGTCCATGCGCCTTCCCGATATCGTGGAACAAAAGCGCCAGCCGGAGGACGCGCGTCCGCTCCATCTCCCGGTGAATGTGCGCCAGCTCCTGAAGCGACAGATCCTTCGTCAACGTCAGATCATCCAGGGAGGCCAGCGTCAACAGCGTATGCTCATCGGCGGTATAGCGGTGATATTGATCATATTGCACGAAGCACGTCAAATCATCGAATTCCGGGATGTAGCGCCCCAGGAAGCCGAGATCGTGCATCTCATGCAGCGTCTTGGCGACGCCGGCCTTGCCGTCCAGTATGCGAAAAAAAAACTCGCTCACCTCCGCCGAGGTTCGAAAGTCATCGTCCACGACATCGAGATGATTGCGGACAAATGCGCGGAGCTCGGGCGAAATCTGGCAGCCGTAGCGATACTGAATATCAAAAATCCGCATCAAATTCCCCGGCGAGGAGAGCACTTCCTGCCCATCTCCTTCCAGGACAAGGGTATGGTACTCGCGCAGGGCAAGCCCCCCTCCCAGCGTCTCGTGCCGGGGCTTTCGCTTGACCCACCGCTTTATCTTCAGATGCTCATCGAGGGCATCGAAAAAATCGCGGCTGAACGTGTGGACGGTGCGGGCACGGAGGAAATAATCCCGCATCATCTTTTCGCTGGCTGTTGCGTTTTCATCTCCCGAGTAGCCGAGCGCCGGAGCCGCCTCTTCCTGGGCGGCGAACCCGAGCAGATCATTTTTTGAATTCGCCTGGAAATGGAGCTGGGCGCGAAGGCGGAGCAGAAAGTCGTAAGCCTCCCGCACCCTCTCGCACTCGGAGGCGGCCATCAGCCCCATCTTTTCGATTCCATCTAGGCCGCCTGCGCCGAAAACACGGGCGAGCCACAGAACAGAGTGCACGTCCCGCAACCCGCCGGCACTCTCCTTCACGTTCGGCTCCTGAACGTATACCGACGGATCCCATGACTGATACCTTTCACTCTTCTCCCGGAGACGCCTGCGCAGGTGGATGTTTTTCCCCAGGCGCTTGTTGTAGCTCTCCAGACGGCGGGTGAACTCTTCCTCCACCTTCCGTTCACCGGCGATAAAGCGATGCTCCATCATCGCCGTCTCGCTTTGATAATCCTCCCGCGCGATTCGGAGGCACTCGGCAATCGTGCGCGCACTGTGCCCGATCGTCATGCCGGCGTCCCAGAGAAGATACAAGGCCGTGCGAACGAATTTGCTCGCATTCTCCGTCCGTCTAGAAAAAAGAAACAGCAGGTCGATGTCGGAGGCCGGAGAAAGCTCTCCGCGCCCGTAGCCCCCGATCGCGAGCAAGGCACAGGAAGACAGAGCCTCCACGGACTCCCCTTCGGCGCTCGAACTCTGAAGCGCATGAGACCAAATCTGCACCAGAAGAGCGTCAACGAACGAAGTCCGCACAGCGGCCAGCTTGAGCCCGCCCACACCTTCTCGATGCGCCTGCTCCAGAAGCACGTTGCCCCGCGCGTGCGACTCCTTGACGTGCCTCAAAAAGGCAGCGCGTTCCCATCCGCCAGCGGCTGAAGAAGCTTCTCTCAGCTCATTTTCATGTTCAGAAAGTTGTTCGAGCGAAGAAGTATTCATCCAAAAAAAGAAGAGGCTAGATTGCCTCCTCGCCCCGCTCTCCGGTGCGAATCCGGATACAATCTTCGACGGGAAGGACAAAAATCTTGCCGTCTCCGATTTTGTCCGTACGAGATGCTTTCATTATCACTTCGACGATGGCGTCGGTCTTCGAGTCCTCGGCAAGCACTTCCACCTTGATCTTGGGAAGAAAATCTACAACGTATTCGCTCCCGCGGTAGAGTTCCGTGTGGCCCTTCTGGCGGCCGAAACCCTTCACCTCCGTCACCGTCATCCCGGCGACGCCCACCGTGCCCAGCGCCTCCTTCACCTCATCCATCTTGAAAGGCTTGATAATCGCCACAATCAGTCGCATGCGGAAATCCCCCGACCCAGTACTCTCCATGACATGAAATACGGGCAACTATAACATGCCCCCACCCCACAAAACGAACCCGCTCGTTCGGCTTCGACCGCTCCGGAAAATCAAGTTTCCTATGTACATGCAGAATGTTTCCGCCGTGTTTCGCCCTTGTTACTTCTCAATGAAATGCCGCGGAGAAACCCGAAAAACCATTGGCGTGAAAGGGTTTTGATTCTTTTCCCCCTGTATCTTGCGGCACCGGCCCGATTCCCCTAGACTTGCCCACCGGAATCTTGGGAACGGTTGGCCCTGCGGAATTAACCGCAGGCCGTCTCAAATCGCTGTTAGAAACGAGGACGTACAGATGGAATGCACTTTGCTTGAGCAACCTGTCGATTGCCATTTCGCAACGAAAGGGCCGAACGGAAAAAATGGATGCGGCTACAATGGCGCAAGCTGCAACCCCATCGTCGAGGAATGCATCAAAGGAGACGACGAAAAGGCCTGCACCCACATCATGGAACTTCCGAAGGGAAAATACTGCACGAAATTCCCGAACCCGGAAAACCGGTGGGCGCGCGGGCGCTGCCCCCTGGCCACCCATGTCAAGGTGGAATTCGAGGCGCCTCTCGAAAAGAAACTGAATCCGCTCAAGGCTTCCAAGCGCGCCGCGAAAGGCGGTTGATTTTTCTTCGCCGGAAAGCAAAAAGACCCCGGTCTTCCGGGGTCTTTTTTTATGGGGGAAAACCGGAATTCTAGGCCAGCAGGTAGGCCAGAGCGCCCGCTAGGATGAACTGAAAATCAAGAACGGCTTCGGTCATTCCGCTGTGTCCGATGAATTTCTGCACATAGAGATAGAGACATCCTCCCCCGTAGGCGACCGGCAGCATCATGGCCAGGCCGAGGGTGGGCGCCAGAACACCGGCGAGGACGCAAACCAGAAGAAGCACTCCTTCTCCCCCCGTAACGGCGGTGAGAAGAACCAGCGTTTTCTCCTTCCCGAGAGCGCTGGCCAGCGTTCGCTTTCCGAGGATGCGATCGCCCTGCATGTCCCGAAGTTCCACCATCCCGGATCGAAACAACGAAAAGAAAAATACGAGGAGGACAGCCACACCCCAAGGGACGCCAATTCGATCGGGCGAAACAATGGCGGGAAGCAACGCAACGGCCACGGTCCATCCGATTGTCGTCACGC
>JAQBZT010000023.1 GCA_027622355.1 bacterium
GCAATGAAGATGTGATCGCCGCTCTTGATATATGGGATGTCGGCCATTTGGTACTTCTGAATAAACGGTTTGTCTATGTGAATCAATTCAACCGGGTAATCCGTTTTGCCAGCTATGGTAGACCCCTCAAATTTCTTTTCCATAATTAGTCTTTGGAGTGTGCACTGAATTTCAAACCACGCATGTGCTGGCATGGTAATCGTAAAGCCCTGCTCTCGTAATTTCGTAAGCAGTTGAAGTGAAGTGGAATGATTGGGTGACTTCGGATCAAACGAATCGATGAACACACACGAATCGACAAGCAGCTTCATATCCATCATAGAATCAACCTAAAATGGTCCTTATCTGGTGGATAACACCAGAAACAATGATATTTTCGGCTGCGCCTTGGAGTATTCTTCCTAGGGACGACAGGGCGTTTCTAATCCGCGCGTGATCGGGCTGTTCGGCTGAAAGCTCGTCTTCGATAATCCTCGCCTCATTCTCAACGGAGTCCTCGTCATCAAGATCAACGGCTGGCAGGTACTCTCGCATCTGGGAAACAAGGGAGCGTATTTCATCTAGATTTGCTTGAGAAAAGGTATTCGTCTGGGTGGCATTGACAACGGCTTGGTCACTTACATTTCCGATGTTGCCGGAAAAGTTGGTGATGTTGCCAATATGAATTGTCGTGGCGTTCTGAGCATCTTCCTTTTCTTGTTGAGAGAAGGAAATTCCATCCCCTTTTATGCCTGCTTTTTCCAAATTAACGCTCCAATCCAAAATAACATTACGAACAGCTTCAAGAATGTGGGCAATACACGACCTCGACAAGAGGACCCGCAATTCTGCAGGATAATTCATCCCTTCTTGAAGTTTGGCCTTGGTTGCAGGGTCGAATGACATACCTATGTCACCATCAGCCTTTAGAAGATCCTCCAATTCTGCAACGGATGAGTTAATCGATCGTGTAGAGATAGCTCTCTCAAGGTCGGGAGCATTAGCGACCATAAGAGGCTCCCACCCACGATACGTATTCAAGGCCTGCGGATGGCCTGTTACAATTCGATAGCTGGGATAGTCATCATTATCCATTGATTTGTAGCCATTCATTTCATTTTCTAACCATTCTTGCATGTCATCCAAATTCAGCTTTGCCGCTACCATTTTTGCCTTACGGAGAAGTTCCGTAACGCTAATCTTTGAATCTAGAGCTTCGGCTTGAAGCTGTTCAACGAGAGATGACATTAAAAACACCTTTCAAAATCCAAAGATCATTGCTAGGCCCGGTAGGACTTGGACCTCAAGCTATATCATGAGCACTGGCTCAGTCTGCGCTTAAAATTTATTTGATCAACTTTGGGCAAGTATTTTTTGCAATCTGTACGGTTTTTTTCACGGTTCATTTTGACCATTTAAAAAGGATATTTCTCATAACCCATTGATTCTACTGGTATGACAGGAAGGGTTCGAATCTCCGACCTTTTGATCCGCAGCTGCAAAGTGGCCCTCTCCATCAAGCTGTGGGCGGCATTTCAATCTGTCGTCAGTTTCACCCTGCTGGCGCAGTTCCTCCTCGCCCTCCGCCAGCGGTTCCGGATGCGGTAGCCCCCTCGCCCCAAAAAAAAGACCGCGGCCGCCTCCACCCAAAAATCGCCGCGGCCTGATGGGATTTTTATGGTGCGCCAGGAGGGATTCGAACCCCCGACCTTCTGATCCGTAGTCAGACGCTCTATCCAGCTGAGCTACTGGCGCCCGGAAGGGGGCCAACATATAGAAGGGGTTCGGGAGCGTCAAGGGCGGGCCGCGATCTTCCTTTTGCGGGGGGCGCCCCCGGCGGAATTCACCGCCCGGGCCGATCCGCGATGAAAAGGGGCGGAGATATCCGGCGTTTTGCGCGTGTTTTCTTTTAGATTGGGCGATTTTCCGCTTTTGCTTGGTTGAATCCTCCCCCCCCATCCTTTAGACTTCTCCCGGTTTCGCCCAGGCGGCCTCCGAAAAGGGGCCGCTGGCCCGAACCCAGCCGGGTTTCGAAGGTTTCCCCGTGCGGGGGCCCCGGTTTTCTTTTGGCTCTTTCCCTCAGAGGTACCTCATCCATGCTCAGTTGGCTCCCCGAGAACATCTCCCTCGAGGGTCAGGAAATTGATGCTCTCTTCTACGTCATCTACTACATCACCGGGGCCACGTTCATTCTCGTGGCGGCCCTCATGGTCTGGTTCCTCATCGCCTACCGGGACAAGCCGGGGGCGAAGGCGACCTATACCCACGGCAACAACATGCTCGAGATCGCCTGGACGGTGATACCGGCGCTGATCCTCGTGGTGCTCATGTTCATGAGCCAGACGGGCTGGGCCCACATCAAGATGAATCTGCCGGCGAAACCGGACGTGCGCGTGGAGGTCACCGGCAAGCAGTTCAACTGGATCGTCCGCTACGCGGGCCCGGACGGAAAATTCGGCACGGCGGATGACGTGGTGCGCGACAACGCCCTCCACGTTCCGGTGGGCAAGAAGGTGCTCCTCACGCTCAAGGGCGTAGATGTCATTCACAGCTTCTTCGTTCCCGCGCTCCGCCTGAAGCAGGACATTCTTCCCGGCAGGGAAACCTTTTTCTGGTTCACCGCCACCAAGACCGGAACGTATGAAATGCCCTGCGCCGAGCTTTGCGGGTTCGGGCATTCGGGGATGAACGGAAAGCTCACGGTCCACTCCGAGGCGGACTACGGCGAGTGGATCGCCAAGACCTACAAAAAATAATCCTTCCGGGGCCTTCCGCCCCCGAACACGGGGAGAGAAATAAAGCATGAGCGCCACGGCAGCCGGGCACGATGCGCACGCCCACCACGAAACTTTCATATCGAAATACATCTTCTCGATGGATCACAAGACCATCGGCAAGCAGTTTCTCTGGCTGGGACTGTTGATGATGATCGTGGGCGGTCTTCTCGCCCTCATGGTCCGCTGGCAGCTCGCCTGGCCGGAAACCTCGGTATGGGGCTTCGGCTGGGTCACGGAAGAGAGCAACATGATGCCCACGGGCATCGTGACCCCTGCTTTCTACAACATGCTCTTCACGATGCACGCCACGATCATGGTGTTCCTCGTGGTGATGCCGATCCTGGTGGGATGCTTCGGCAACTTCCTCATTCCGCTCATGATCGGCGCGCGGGACATGGCCTTCCCGCTGCTGAACCTGCTCTCCTTCTGGGTCGCCGTCCTCGGCGGCGTCATCATGATGGCGGGCTTCTGGGTCGAAGGGGGACACGCCGCCTCCGGCTGGACGGGCTACGCGCCGCTCTCCACGGTGGAGGAGTACACCGGCGTCATGTCGGGACAAGTCATCTGGGCGATCGCGCTCTTCGTTCTCGGCATCTCCTCGATGATGGGCGCGGTCAACTACATCACCACCGTCATCAACATGCGCACGAAGGGGATGACCTGGTTCCGCCTCCCGCTCGTCATCTGGGCGATCTTCATCGTGGCCATCCTCTCGCTGCTGGCGCTGCCGGTGCTGGGCTCGGCGGCGGCCATGCTCGTGTTCGACCGCACGCTCGGCACGACGTTCTTCAACCCGAAGGCGGGCGGCGAGCCCCTGCTCTGGCAGCACCTTTTCTGGTTCTTCGGCCACCCGGAGGTCTACATCCTGATCCTCCCGGCGATGGGCATCGGCTCGGACCTGCTCTCGGTTTTCTCCCGTAAGCCCGTCTTCGGCTACCGCGCCATGGTCTACGCCATCGCGGCCATCGCCTTCCTCTCGTGGATCGTGTGGGGCCACCACATGTTCCAGAGCGGGATGAACCCTGCCTTGGGCTCGGCCTTCATGATGACAACCATGGTCATCGCGGTGCCCTCGGCCATCAAGACGTTCAACTGGCTGGGAACGCTCTGGAAGGGGACGATCCGTTTCACGGTCCCGATGCTCCACACGCTGGCCTTCGTCTCGATGTTCGTCATCGGCGGCCTGAGCGGCATCTTCATGGCCGCGAACGTGGTGGACATCTTCATCCACGACACCTATTTCATCGTGGCCCACATTCATTACGTCGTGTTCGGCGGAAGCGTCTTCGCCATCTTCGGGGGCATCATCTTCTGGTTCCCGAAGATGTTCGGCACCAAGCTGGACGACAGCCTCGGCCGGGTGCATTTCTGGCTGACGTTCATTTTCTTCAACATGACCTTTTTCCCGATGCACATCCTGGGCGTGGGCGGCCACATGCGCCGCATCTACAACCCGCTGCAATATGAGTTCCTCAAGGACCTGCAGTCCATCAACGTCCTCATCACACTGGGCGCGCTGGGGCTGGGGCTTGCGCAGCTGCCCTTCGCCCTCAACTTCTTCGGCTCCATCTTCCACTGGAACAACAAGGCGTACCGGACGCTGGCCCAGACGGTATCGAGCCTGGTGTGCACATTCATTTCCTACAAGGCGGTCACCTTCCTGCTGGAAGGGCTGGTGAAGCCGCAGGCCGCGACGCTCGCGGGCCGGACTTTCGCGGGAATCGTTGCGCTCGCCGTTCTGGCCCTCATCTGGCGCTACCACGCCCGCAACATGGCGGATTTCGGCGCGCCGGCCGAGCAGAATCCCTGGAGCGCCAACACGCTGGAGTGGACCGTCAGCTACCCGGTCCCGCACGGAAACTTCGGGCCGACGCTGCCGGTTGTCCATCGCGGCCCCTACGAGTACAGCATGCCGGGCGACAGCGATGACTGGGCGCCGCAGACCAAGGAAATGCCCACCGGGGCCGCGACGCATTAGCGGCCGGGCCACTCAGGAGGCCCATCATGGTACTTCAGAATCCGCGCCCCGCTTCGCCCGGATGGGCGCACCGCCTTGCGTTCATCACCTGCGGGATCAGCCTGATCCTCATTTACGCCGGCGGTCTGGTGACCAGCCTCGGGGCGGGGCTATCCGTCCCCGACTGGCCGAGCACCTTTGGCTACAACATGTTTCTTTTCCCCTGGGCCAAGATGGTGGGCGGTATTTTCTACGAGCACTCCCACCGGCTTCTCGGCTCCCTGGCCGGCATATTCACCATCCTGACCGCGGCCTCCATCTGGATGAACGAGCCGCGCAAATGGGTCCGCTGGATGGCCGCCGCGGCGCTCGGCCTCGTGGTTTTGCAAGGCCTCCTCGGCGGATTGCGCGTGGTGCTGCTCAAGATCGATCTCGCCATCGTTCACGCGTGCCTGGCGCAGCTTTTCTTCGGCCTCATGGTCAGCATCGCGCTCGTCACCTCGCCGAGCTGGCACCAGCCCGCGAGCGATATGACGCCCGAGGAGGGGCAGGATTTCCGCCGCCTGGCGCGGATGGTGGTCATCTTCATCTACATACAGATTGTCTTCGGCGCCATCCTCCGTCACACGGGGGCGCGCCTGGACGCCCATCTCCTTTTCGCGGTGCTCGCGAGCATCCTGTGCATCCGGCTCTCCATGAAAGTGCTCCGCCATCCGGGCTCGGGCGAGGATTTGACCCATCCGGCCCATGCGCTCTGGATCTTTCTCGCGCTTCAGCTGGCGCTGGGGGCGGGCTCCTATCTGGTGAAATACACCTCGATGGGAGATGACCTTTACCGCGGCGGCATCGTCATCGTGACATCGGCCCATGTCGTGATCGGATCGCTGCTGTTCGCATCGGCGCTGATCCTGGCCCTGCGCCTCTACCGGGCGGCGGAGGGCGAGTGGGCTCTTCCGCGCGGCAGCTATACGGCCGGGGGCGTTCCGGCATGATCTCATCCCGGGGCGAGACCCTCACCGTGCGCGGAGAGCGGGGCGCCGCCCAGCGGCTGGCGGACTTCATCGCCCTGACGAAGCCGCGCCTGATCCCGATGGTGCTCGTCGCCGCCGCGGCCGGCTTCTATCTCGCCTCGAGCGGGAAAATCGCCTACGCCACCCTGCTGAACAGCCTCATCGGCATCGGCCTCGCCACCGGCGGGACGCTCGCCCTCAACCAGGCGGCCGAGCAGGAGGTGGACGCCCTCATGCGCAGGACGCGCACCCGGCCGCTCCCCGGCGGAAGACTCCAGCGCTGGGACGCGATCATCTTCGGCACGATCCTGACAGTGGGCGGCATCGCCTACCTCTATCTGGCGGTGAACACGCTCAGCGGTCATCTCATCACCCTCACCGGCGGGCTCTATCTTTTCCTGTACACCCCGCTGAAGCGCTTCACCTCGCTGAACAGCATCGTCGGCGCCATACCGGGCGCCATGCCGCCCGTTCTGGGATGGGCGGCCGCGGCGGGCACTCTGGCGATCGAACCGGCCATCTTGTTCGCGATTCTTTTCTTCTGGCAGATTCCCCACGCGCTGGCCATCGCCTGGCTGTACCGGGACGAATTTGCCCGGGCGGGAATCCGTCTTCTGCCGGTGGAGGAACCCGACGGGAAAAGCACGGGCCGCCAGGTAATCAACCACTGCGTCGCGCTGCTGCCGGTGAGCCTGATGCCGACCCTCGTCGGACTCGCCGGGCCGGTCTATTTTTTCACGGCCCTGGCGCTGGGCCTGGCGTACCTCTACTTCGGCGTCCGGCTCTCCATGGAGCGAAACACGGCGGCGGCCCGGCGGCTCTTCTACGCTTCGCTCGGTTATCTGCCGCTGGTGTTGCTGGTCATGGTGCTCGATCAGATAAAGGGATGACCTTGGGCAGCGACTCGCTCAAAGAGAAAAACCGGCGCACGGCGCTCTTTCTGCTGCTGATGGTTCTGGCCATCAGCGCGCTTTCGGCCATCTTGGCGATCGTCAAATAAAGGCGGGTCTCGCCCGATGAAAAACAATGCGGACGCAGTCTTCCCGGAAAATAGGGAGGCGGGCGGCGGCGAGCCGCTCCAATTCCACGACGGGAAACCGCTCATCGGAAACGCCCGGCTCGCCATGCTGGCCTTCATCGCCGCAGAGATCATGTTCTTCGCCGGCCTGATCGGCGCCTTTCTGGTCTTCCGGTTCAGCGGGCGCCCCTGGCCTCCGCCCTTCCTGCCCCGCCTCCCGGTGGAGGTGACGGCGGCGAACACGGTCATTTTACTTCTCAGCAGCGTCACCATGACCCGCGCCCGCGGGGCGATCGCCCGGGGAGACCAAAAACAGCTTTTCCGGGGGCTGGCCCTGACCGCCCTGCTGGGGGTGGTTTTTCTCCTCATCCAGGGCTACGAGTGGCTCCGGCTGCTGCGGTTCGGCCTGACGGCCTCCTCGGGGGTTTTCGGCTCCACCTTCTACACCATCATCGGCACGCACGGCCTCCACGTCCTGGGGGGCGTCCTGTGGCTCCTGACGGTCCTCTACGGCGCCTGGCAGGGCCATTTCACCCCCGAGCGCCATGCCCGGGTCCAGACCTGCGGCATGTACTGGCATCTGGTGGTCGGCCTCTGGCCGGTGCTCTTCTTCCTGGTCTACCTGCTGTAGGGGACGAAACCCAGGGAGCAAAACCGCGATTCGCCGGCCTGTCTGAGCAACGGGCTGATTTCCGTGGTGAACAACTGGCTGACTTCCATGGAATTATTTTTCGGGGAAAAGACGGCGGGATGAAAAAGGGGGCATGGCCCCCGCGAAACCCGGGCGGTCCATAAACCCGGATGGGGGTTTTGGCCGGCGATCCATTTGTGCCTAGCCGAGGGCTTGCCGAAGGGATTTTTCGAGTTGTCCGCGTTTGTCCTCTGGCAATTCGAACTTCAGGCCCATGATCCATGTCGGGGGATCGTCTTCAAACACCCTTCCCCATACGGGGACAGCGGAAATACCCTCGAACACATCTTTGTGTATCCGAATCGAACATTCCACTTCTCTGTTCAAGTCGGGCTCCTTCGAAATGGTCAACTGGAGTCCGCTTGCACATATGTCCTCAGGAATAAGAGGCAGATTCGAGAGCGCTGGCGCGATGACCGCTACAGGGATGGGGACGGGAAAGCGTGTGTAGAGCCGGTGTTCGGATTCCGCGGCCATAGTCCTCTTCCCCGAGGCGATGGTTACTTTGAAGGGAATTGCTCTCGAACCCCAAAAAACAACGGACTCTCCAATATACCACCGGGGGGGGTTCAGAAAATAGTTTTTCTGAGCCCCAATGTTGCATTTTCCCGGCCGCCAGAAATTTTGACCCCCTCACAGCTCACATTTTTTCGAGCTGAATCGTTCGGGACATCAAAACCCGACAACCCAGCCTGCCCCCCGAAAAAAGGAGTACAAGAGCCGTTTTTCTGCTTATCCCTGATTGTTCATGCTACATTCCTTCCCGCTGCCAAACGAAGGGGGAAATGGCCGTTCCGCCGAAATTCCCCGGCCATTCCGGAGAACCGAAAATCCCCCCATTTCTGCCCTTTAAAACCGCGATTTGTTGACACCCGCGGGGGGGGATTGCATAATCCGGGCGCGATGAAAAACATGAAATTATCCATCATTTTTGGGGCAATGGGCGCGGGCTTCCTGCTGGCTCCCGGAGCGGCGTCGGCCTGCGCGGTGTGCGGCCTCGATGACGCCTCCTTTTTGTGGAGCATGCTGTTTCTGATGGGAATGCCCTTTGCCGTCGCCGGTACCGTGGGAGGGGTGGTCTTGTATTCCGCGCGCGGGGATGCTGGAAAGCACCGCACGGGATGGCTCCGCCGCCTCTTCCGGTCCCGCCAGGAGAAACCGTTTTGAGCCAAGCCGCTGTGTCACATGCCGTCGAACCGGCTGAAACGCCGCTGACCCCCGAGAGCTGGGGAAAGCTCGGAATGTGGGTGTTCCTCGCGGGGGACGCCATGTCCTTCGGCACCCTGCTCGCCGGCTACGCCGTCATGCGCGGATCGAGCACCACCTGGCCGGTGCCGGCCGACGTTCTGGGCATCTCGATGACCGCCTTCATGACCTTCCTGCTCATCTGCAGCAGCGTGACGATGGTCAAGGCGCTGGACGCCGCCAAGAGGGGCGATCAGGGAAGGATAGTCCGTTTTCTTTCGCTGACCATTCTCGGCGGGCTCATCTTTCTGGGGATGCAGGTCTTCGAATGGAACCACCTCATCGGCGAGGGTCTCGGCATCTCCGGCATGAGCGGCCA
The DNA here is from genome assembly GCA_027622355.1 of bacterium. NCBI lineage: Bacteria > bacterium. The sequence goes on from JAQBZT010000023.1 coordinate 8,997, forward strand.
CTTCGCCGAGAAATTTCCGAACTCGGCCCGGCTCTTCGCAACGACCTTCTTCATCATCACCGGCTTTCACGGCATGCACGTCACGGGCGGCGTCATCTACCTCCTGTGCATCCGCGCGCAGGCCAACAAAGGCGCTTACTCCGCCGGTAACTACAATGCGGTCGAGATCGTGGGGCTGTACTGGCACTTCGTCGATCTCGTCTGGATTCTCGTATTCACATTCGTCTATCTTCTCTAAAATTTCCAGGAAACAGGAGCGATACCCATGGCCGCAGGTCACACGGCACACGATGATCACAGCGTGAACTACATGGCCATCTTCTGGTGGCTTCTGGCGCTGACCATTCTGGAAATCATGGCGGGCTATCCCGCCGCGGGGCCTGCCTACCCGCAACTCCTGAAGGGATTCCTCCTCGTCGGCATGGCGCTTGTCAAAGCGGGCCTGGTCGCGATGTACTTCATGCACCTGCGCTTCGAGCGGATGGCGCTCGCGTTCATCGCGTTCATCCCGCTGGTGCTTTGCGTCTTCGTCGTGTTGATGCTTCTTCCGGATTTTTAACCTGCACAAACGCGCCGACCCACTCCTTGGCCGCCAATCCGCGGGAGAGTTCCGCCCTTGAACAGCCAGATGACACCGCGGAAGCTGGCCGCCCTTGCCGCACTAGCCGCCGCCCTGCTGGGGGCGGTCCTCCTCTGGCGGGCAGGTGGGCTCGCGCCGCCTCCCCCCGTCTACGGGGAGCTTCCCGAGTTCCGGCTCACCGACACCGCGGGGAGGCCTTTCACCCGGCAAAGCTTGATGGGCAGGGTCTGGGTCGCAGACCTCATCTACACGCGCTGCGAGGATACCTGCCCGGCGCAATCGGCGGAGATGGCCCTCCTTTTCGCCGAGATGAAGGAACACGCCGCCTTCGGCCTTCTTTCCATCACGGTGGACCCGCGACACGACACCCCCCCCGTGCTGGCCCGCTACGCCGCGAAGTTCCCCGTCCCGGCGGATCGCTGGACCCTGCTCACCGGACCGGAGAAGGAGATCGCCCAGATCGCCCGGAAAGGGTTCCGCCTCGCCTATGTGTCGAAAATCTCCCGCCTCGGCGGCCCGGCAGGGCGGCTCATGGAAGCGGCGGGCGGGCTCCTCTCCCCGCGCGCGGCCCATGCCCACCATCCCGAGCACAAACCCAAGGGACCGCTTTCGGATCTGATCTCGCACAGCTCCCGCTTCGTCCTGATCGACCGGAGCGCCCGGATACGGGGCTACTATCTGATCGACAACGCCGACGCCCTGAAACAGCTCCGCCGGGACCTGCTTCTCGTCATAAAGGAAAAAACTTGAACCTCGAATCGCTCCCCGCACTCAACGCCGGACTGAATACCCTCAGCTTCTTTCTGCTGATCGCGGGCTACATCAAGATCCGGGGCGGGCACAAAAGCCAGCACCAAAAACTCATGGAAAGCGCTTTTTTCGTTTCCGTCGCCTTTCTGATTTCCTATCTGATTTACCATTTCAACGTCGGCTCGGTTCCCTTCCAGGGACAGGGCTGGATCCGGCCCGTGTATTTCTTCATCCTCATCACGCACATCATCTTTGCGGCGCTGGTCCCTTTCCTCGCGCTGATCACCCTCTACCGCGCCTGGAAGGAGCAGTTCGAGCGCCACAAGCGGATCGCCCGCTGGACGCTGCCGATCTGGCTCTACACCTCCATCACCGGCGTGCTCGTCTATCTGCTCCTCTACCGGCTCTACCCGGGATCATGAGCCGCTTTTTCGCCCTTCTCCGGAACGCGGCGCGCCTGCGGTGCCCCGCCTGCCGGGAGGGCCGGATATTCGAGGGGCTCATCCGCAAGCGGACATGCTGCGAGGCGTGCGGATCCCCCTTCGAGCGGGAGCCCGGCTACTACGTCGGCGCCATTTACCTGAACTACGGCGCCACGGTCGGTATCTCCATCGCGGGTTTTTTCGCGCTCGATGCGTGGCTGGCCGCCAGCCTGCGCACCCAGCTCCTCCTCTGGGGGGCGTTCTGTATCGTTTTCCCCTTTTTTTTCTACCGGTTTTCCTGCAGTCTCTGGCTGAACGCGGATCATTTCATCTCCGGGAGGCCTGACGCATGAGTACCGCACTGAGCGTGCGCGAGCTCCGCCACTACTACGGCGAGCGGATGGCGTTGAACGGCGTCAGCTTCGAGGTGGCCGCGGGGGAGATCTTCGGCCTCCTCGGCCCGAACGGCGGCGGGAAGACCACCCTCTTCCGCATCCTCACCACCTTGATGCGCCCCTCGGGCGGCACGGCAGAGATCTTCGGCCTCTCGCCCCAGCGGGACGCCGCCGCCGTCCGCCGCCGGATCGGCGTCGTTTTTCAGCATCCCAGCGTGGACCCCAAGCTCAAGGTCATCGAAAACCTCATCCACCACGGCCACCTCTTCGGCCTCCGGGGAAAAGCGCTCCGCGCCGCGGCCGAGGGGCTCCTCGAGCGCTTCGGCCTGGCGGATCGGGCGGGCGAACTGACCGAGACCCTCTCGGGCGGCCTCCAGCGGCGCGTGGAACTGGCCAAGGCGCTCCTGCCGGAGCCGGACATTCTTTTTCTCGACGAGCCCAGCACCGGCCTCGACCCGGCCGCCCGCCGCGATTTCGGCGATGAGATCGGCCGCCTCCGCGCGGATCGCGGCACCACCGTGGTCCTCACCACCCATATCCTCGAGGAGGCCGACCGGTGCGACCGGGTAGGAATCCTGAACGAGGGGAACCTGGTTGCCCTGGGAGAGCCCGAGGCGCTGAAGAAAAAAATCGGGGGCGAGGTGGTCGCCATCGAATCGCCCGACGCAGGCGCCTTGCAGGAAAAAATCAAAAGCCGCTTCGGCATCGAATCCACCCGGGTGGACGGCACGCTCCGCATCGAACAAACCGGCGCGCACGAGATGATCCCCCGGGTGATCGAAGCCTTTCCGGGCGAGGTGAAATCGCTCACCTTCGGCCGGCCGACGCTGGAGGATGTTTTCATCCACGAGACGGGCCGGCGCTTCTGGCAGGAAGAGGACGCCGAAGGGGAGGGGCGAAAATGATCCGCTACCTCCTGCCGGTCTACACCATCTGGCGCCGCGAGCTGGTCCGCTTCCTCCGGCAGCGCAGCCGCATCGTCGGCGCCTTCGGGCAGCCCATTATCTTCTGGCTTATCCTGGGAAGCGGCTTCGGGGAGTCCTTCAAGATGCCGGGCGGGCTGGGGAGCCGGGCCGACTATCTGGAGTACTTCTATCCCGGCATTCTGGGGATGGTCATTCTCTTCACCTCCATCTTCTCGACGTTCGCCGTCGTGGAGGACAAAAAAGAGCGCTTTCTCCAGGGGGTGCTCGTCGCCCCCGTCCCCAGATCGGCCATCGTGCTTGGCCAAATCCTCGGCGGGACAACGCTGGCGCTGATCCAGGGGATTCTGCTGCTCATCGCGGCGCCCCTCGCCGGCGTCCCGCTCTCGGCGGCGGGGGCGGCGGCGGCGATCGCCGTCATGGGGATGATCGGTTTCGCCCTGACCGGGCTGGGGCTGCTCTTCGCCTGGCGGATGGAATCCACCCAGGGCTTTCACGCCATCATGAATCTTGTCCTGATCCCGCTCTGGCTGCTCTCGGGGGCGGTCTTCCCGGCGGCGGGGGCCCACACCTGGCTCGCCTGGATCATGAAGATCAACCCCCTCACCTACGGGATGGCGGCGCTGCGGCACGCCCTCTACGCCGCGCAGCCCGAGGCCGTGGGCCATCTCCCGGGCCTTGCCCTCTCCCTCGCCGTGACGGCGCTCTTCGGCCTCGTGACCTTCCTCTTCGCCGTGCGGACCGCGGGGAGGGGGTGAGGAGAACCGCTATCAAAGTTCCTCGAAGTATTCAAAATGACCGAGATGCAAATCAGCAAAACGCATATCAGTATCCGGGACTACTTCTTCTGGAGTCTCGATGGCCTTTGCACCTATCTCGCCTGATGCAGACCAAAGGCGATAGGTTCCATCCTCACCCTCGGTCATTTTCTCCAGAATCACTTCTTCGCTGTCGAGTTCCTCAAAAAACTTCCTCACCTCTGGACTTTCGATTTCTTTACTTCGATAGGGCTTGTTCACATTTTTGATTGGGCCGGGCATCCTTTTACCTTCCATTATCCCATCTCCATATTCTCAAACAGTTAAACACATTTGCTCCCCCCCGCGCACAGCACGCGGGGCCAGCCCCTCCCTAGAACCACTTTTTGCGTCTGAAATAAACGAGCATTCCGGCGGCGGCGGCGCCCATCCCGCCCAGGGCGGCGAAGTAGCCCCACCGCCACTCGAGCTCGGGCATGAACTTGAAGTTCATCCCGTAGACGCCGGCGACGAACGTGAGCGGGATGAAGAGGGTGGCCATGATGGTGAGCACCTTCATAATCTCGTTCATCCGCTGGTTGGTCACGGCCATGTGAAGCTCGATGAGCGTCGCGGCCATGTCGCGCGCGATCTCGATGTTGTCGATCAGGCGCGCCACGTGATCGTAGATGTCCCGGAAAAAGGGCGGCATGTCTTTTTTGAAAAATGCGGAGTCTGTCTGAAGGATATGGTTCACCATGTCCCGCACGGGAAAGATGGCGCGCCGCATGAGCTGCATGTTCAGCCGGTGCGCGAAAATGCGCTGCATGACCTCGGGGCTGGGATCGGTGACGGTCACATCCTGCAGCTCTTCGAGGTCCTCTCCCAGCGCCTCCATGTCCTCGAAATAGGTGTCCACGATGTTGTCCAGAACGGCGTAGTAGAGATAATCGGGCCGGGCCTTGCGCCATCTTCCGGTTCCCCGGCGGATGCGCTCCCGCAGGGCATCAAACGGATCCCTCGGCCGCTCCTGAAATGTCACCACAAACCCTTTTCCGAGCAGAATGCTCACCTGTTCGATTTCGATCCGGTTCTCCGCGCTGATGTAATGGATGAACTTGACGACGGTATAGATGTAATCGTCGAAAAACTCGACCTTGGGGCGGTGAGAGGTGTTGAGAATATCCTCGAGCACCAGAGAATGAATCCCCAGGGATTCGCCCAGTTTTTGGATGAGGCCGACATCGTGCAGGCCGGTGACATCAATCCAGGTGACAAGTTCCTCTTTGATGGAGGAGAAGCATTCCTCCAGCGTTGCGTCCCCGATCTCCCGAACCTTCTCCGCATCGTAGGCCAGAACGTGGATTGCGGGTTTCTCGACTTTCTCCTCCCCGATATGAACCAGCGTTCCGGGAGCCGTACCTGTCTTCAGTGAGACATTCCGGTCAACGATCATGGAAAACCCCCTGAGAGAGAAGCAAGGAGGGACATTTTACAGCCCCGCGACGTGGCGCGCGAGGGCATCGAGCAACGCATCCTTGATCCACGGCTGTGGGGGCATGCGGTTTCCGCCGTTTTGGATGAGGTTCTTGATCTGGGCGATGGAGAGATTTTTCCCGCGCAGGGGCGGCCCGATGTCCCCGCGGCCCTCGCCCCGGAGACCGTGGCACTGGGCGCACACCTGGGAGAAGACCTTCTCGGGGCTCGCGCCGTCGATCTCCCTGCTGACGAGACCGTCCCGAAAATATAGGAGGGTAGCGATGAGCGCGGCGGCGAAGGCGAGAAAGATTCCGATCCAGAGCTTGCCCAACCGCGTCGCCCCTCAAAGTATTCCGCCATCGAGCGGCAGCGGGCGGTGGAGGAAGGGCCGGGCGCCCGCGCCGTCGTATTCCGCCGCCCGGTGCCCATCTCCTTCCACGATGTACTTGTAGGTCACCAGGCCCTCGAGGCCGACCGGGCCGCGGGCGTGAATCTTGTCGGTGGAGATGCCCACCTCGGCCCCGAAGCCGTAGCGGAAGCCGTCCGCGAAGCGCGTCGAGGCGTTCCACATCACGCTCGCCGCGTCCACGCGGGAGAGAAACATCCGGGCCGTGTCATCGTCCGTCGTGACGATGGCCTCGGTGTGGCGGGAGCCGTAGCGGTTGATGTGATCGATGGCGGCATCGAGCGTGTCCACCACGCGCACCGACAAGATGAGGTCGAGATACTCGGTGCTCCAGTCCGCCTCCTCGGCCGGCTTCACATCGGAGATGATCTCCCGCGTCCGCGCGCAGCCGCGGAGCTCGACCCCTTTCGCACGCAGCGCCGCCGCCAGCTCCGGCAGGAAGCGCTCCGCCATCTTCTCGTGGACCAGCAGGGTTTCGATGGCGTTGCAGACGGCCGCGTACTGCGTCTTGGCGTCCACGGCGAGCGAGACCGCCATCTCCAGATCAGCCGATGCGTCAACGTAGAGATGGCAGATGCCGTCCGCATGGCCCAGGACGGGGATGCGCGAGTGGGTTTTGACATGCCGGACGAAATCGTTTCCCCCGCGGGGGATGATCAGATCGATGGCATCGTCCCGGCCGAGAAGGGCGTCCACCTCCTCGCGGGCCTCGACCAGCTGCACCGCCGCCGCCGGCACGCTCCCCTTCGAGGCCGCCGCCGCCGAGAGCAGGGCGGCCAGAGCGCGGTTCGAGTGGAGGGCCTCCCGCCCCCCCTTGAGGATGGCGGCGTTTCCGGCCTTGAGGCAGAGCGCGGCGATCTGCACCAGCGCATCGGGGCGCGATTCAAAGACGGCGGCGATCACCCCGAGCGGACAGGTGACCCGCCGGAGAATGAGCCCCTCATCCAGCAACATGGCGTACGTCACCCGCCCCACCGGATCGGGGAGCGCCGCCACCGCCCGCACCCCCTCGGCCATCCCCTGCACCTTGGGGGGGTCGAGCACCAGCCGCTTCAGGAGGGCGCCTGACATCTCTCCCCGGGCCACTGCCTCCCCGGCCGCCGCGGCATCCGCGGCATTCGCCTCGAGGATTTCGACTGCATCCCGCTCGATGGCATCCGCCATCGCCAGAAGCGCATCATTTCGCGCCTCCGTATCCAGGGGCGCCATCGCGAGGGCCGCCCGTCTCGCCTCGGCGCAGATTTGGTCAATATCCGCCATAAAACCGCCTCTACCCTCAAATTATTGCGCTCTGAAGCGTTAAAGAAAGCAAGAAATTCTCTCATTTGGAATGATTAAATTTCAAGATTCTTTTCGATCAAATGCCACTTGTTGTGATGTCCAAGAATCATCTTTTTTCTCATTGCATAATGAAATGATTCAATGTTCAAGGGAGGTTTCCTCCCCAGATAAGTTTTATAGATATAATCTTGCAACCAACCCTGTGTGAAAATATAGAATTCATCTTCACCAAGTCTTTCTCCAAGAAAAACGCAAACATAAATCAACTTTCTATCTATATCATTATTCTTCCCTGTTATTTTTTGACCTTTCTCTTCGATATCGATATTCAAGAACTTCTTTACATTAAGATGAAGGTCACCTTTTTTGATTGTTTTTACTTGTATGTGTGTTGTCTTCTTATTTGCATAGGCGACAATATCGATATCAGGGACATTCCCAGAAAATGGAGTCGCAATGATACCCAAGCGTCCCAACTCTGCGGTCACAAGGTGTTCACCAACTTGACCAGTTAATTTATTGTCTCTTCCGGATGTCAATATGTACCTCAGAAATTAATTTGGATGGAATCATTTTTTCGGGGTGCCGTTCCATCCAACGGCGGGCCGATTATAGAGGTCCCCCCACAGGGGCTGCAAACCGCGGCGGCGGCTCCGCTATTTTGTTTCCGAGAAACGCTTTTCGATGTAGGCGACGATCAGCGCGGCGATGTTCTTCCCCTCCGCGTTTTCGATCCCCTCGAAGCCCGGCGCCGCATTGATCTCCAGGACCAGCAGCCCCCTTCGCGATGCGAGAAGGTCAACGCCCGCGATTTCGAGCCCGCAGAGGGCGGCGGCGCGGACGGCCAGTTCGGCGGCCTCCCGGGTCAGCCGGGCCCGGCTGACCTTCCCCCCCTGGTGGAGATTCGAGCGGAAGGCGCCCCGGCGGGCACTGCGGCGGACGGCGGCGATCGCCTGGCCCCCGATGACGAGGACCCGCAGGTCGCGCCCGCGGGCTTCTTCCACATACTCCTGGATGAGGATGTCCCGCTCCAGGTTCCACATCGTGTCGGCGATGGCCTGGGCCTCCGCCGCACCCCTGGCCAGCATGACGCCGCGTCCCT
>JAQBZT010000024.1 GCA_027622355.1 bacterium
TTCCGGCGCACGACCACGCCGATCACCCCCAGGGTGAAGAGCGCCGCGCTTAGAATCAAATAGTGATTCACCGGTCCCACGTTACGCCTCCATCCGCCGCGCTACCGCGTCCGCCGGCGCGCCAGCACGACGGCGCCGATGACCCCCACGAACAAAAGAACCCCCATCGCCTGGAAGGGAAGCATGTACTGCGAAAAGAGAAGCTTCCCGAGCAGCTGGGTATTGCCAATCTCCGCAATTTTTTCGGCCGGATACGCCCCGGCGGCGCCGGTTACGGCATTCCGCGCGGCCACGACATTGAGAAGCAAAACGAAAATCGCCAGCGCGGCTACCACCCCGGCGAGTTTTTGCACCGGAAGCTGGAGCACCTGGCGCTCCTCGCGCCCGAGGTTGAGCAGCATGATGACGAACAGGAAAAGCACCATGATGGCCCCGGCGTAGATCACCACCTGAACGGCCGCGATAAACTCCGCGCCCAGGGTCAGATAAAGCCCGGCGAGCCCCAAAAAACACAGGATCAGGCTGAGGACGCCGTGCAGCGGACTCGGCAGCGCCACCACGCCCACCGCGCCGGCAATCGTGATCACTCCGAGAAAATAAAAGAAAACTTGCCCGGCCACCATTCTTTCCTTTTTGCTTACGGCCGGGCCCGCCCCGGCTTCCTTGGGTTAAACGTAGGTCAGCAGCTTCTTTTCGTCGTAGCGGTGCTGCAACTCCGGCACCTCATCCGGCGTCTTCACGAGCAGATCTTTTTTCGCGTAGAGGAACTTGTCCCGATCGTCCTGACAGAATTCATACTCGCTTCCGAGCACGATTGCCCCGACCGGACATGCTTCCTCGCAATATCCGCAAAAGATGCAGCGCAGCTCGTTGATCTCGTAGATGCGGGCGAAACGCTCCCCCTTCGAGGTGGGATTCGCCGGATCGTTTTCCTCCGAATCCACGTAGATGCAGTCCACCGGGCAGGCCGCCGAGCAGAGCTTGCAGCCGACGCAGCGCTCCAAGCCGTCCTCCCAGAGGAGGAGCTTGTGGAGCCCCCGGTAGCCCTTCGGCATCTCTTCCTTCTCTTCGGGGTACTGCACCGTCTCGCGGTTCTTGAAAGCGTGCTTGAGCGTGAGCCACATCCCTCTGCAGATTTCGCCCAGCATAGGCCTTACCTCTTCATTATCCGGCCCGGAGCGGCCGGCTAAAGCCCCAGGAACGCAATCACGCCCGCCGTGGCAATCACGTTTAAAATCGAAAGCGGAAGGAGCACCTTCCACCCGAAACCCATCAATTGATCATACCGCAGGCGCGGCGTCGTCGCGCGAAGCCACATGAAAAAGAACATGAACAGCAGCACCTTGAGCAGGAACCAGACGACCGAGGGAAAGAAAGGCCCCCGCCATCCGCCCAGGAAAAATGTCGCCCCCACCGCCGAGAGCGTGATCATGTTGCAATACTCGGCGAGGAAGAACATGGCGAAGCCCATGCTGCTGTACTCGGTGTGAAACCCCGCCGTCAGCTCGCTCTCCGCCTCGGGAAGATCGAAGGGCGCGCGGTTCGTCTCGGCAACCATGCAGATGAGGAAGATCAAAAACCCCACCGGCTGCAGAACGATGAAGGGCAGATCCGCCTGCGCCGCCACGATCCCCTTGAGGCTGAGCGTCCCCGAGATCATGATGACGCCCAGAAGCGAGAGGCCCATCGAGAGCTCGTAGCTGATCATCTGGGCCGAGGAGCGCAGTCCGCCCAGCAGAGGATACTTGCTGTTCGAGGCCCAGCCCGCCAGGACGATCCCGTAGATGCCGATGCCCGCCAGCGCGAAGATGTACAGGATGCCGACGTTCACATCGGCGATCACCAAATCCACCTTCCGGCCGAGAACGGTGATCGAGTCCCCGAAGGGAACCACCGCCATCGCCGACATCGCCGGAATCAGCGTCACGATCGGCGCCAGAAGATAGATCGCCTTATCGGCCTGCGCCGGGATGAGGGACTCCTTGAACATGAGCTTGATGCCGTCGGCAATGGGCTGCAAAAGGCCCGCCGGGCCGACGCGGTTCGGCCCATAGCGCACCTGCAACAGGCCGAACACCCGCCGCTCCATCCAGGTCATGTAGGCCGCCAGAAGCAAAAGCCCGAAGAAGACCACGACCACCTTGATGAGGATCACAGCCAGATCGATCATCTAGGCCTCCGCCCCCACGGCCGCCGCCGCGCGCACCCGGATCTCCACTCCGCGGGCGCCGCCCGCCGCCGGGTCCAGCGCCCCTCCGCCCAGCGCCCGGAGTGCGCCCTCGGGCGCCCAGGCCAGTCCCGCCGGGAGCGACACGTCCACCCGGACGGGAAGGCGAAAGATCTCTCCGCCCATCTCGAACTCCGCCACCTCCCCGTGCACGAGGCCGGCGGCCTCCGCATCGGGCGGGGCGAGCCGCAGGGCCGCCCCCGGCATGTCGGAAAGATGGAAGGCTGCCGAAACCGCGGCCCCCGAAAGCCAGAGCGTTGGCGCGAGCACGAGCCGAAGGCCGCCGCCCGCCGCCGAAGCCGGGGGGAGCGCCGCGGACTGATATACTTTTTTCGCTTCGCGCCTCAGGTGCACGCCGCTCTCCGGCAGACGCCCGACCGCCCCGGCATAGTCCGGCACCAGCTCGCGCATCTGTACCTTGATCTGATCCAGGCTCCCGGCCCGCATCGGGTGCCCCATCGCCCGGGCGATTTCCCCGAACACCTTCCACGTCTCCGGCAGAAGCCGATCGAGCGCGGGGCGCAGGGCCCGGCGCAGCGTCTGCACCCGCCGTTCTAGATTCGTGATCGTCCCCTCCTCTTCGTAGAGCGAGGGGGCGGGGAGAACGATGTCGGCATACTCCATGCTCGCGCACGTGTGCGCCGCGTGGAGGATCACCAGTCCGGCCGCCTCGAGCGCGCGGCGAGCCGCACCGGCGTCGGCCGCCTCCGTAATCGGATCGCACCCGAGCAGATAGATCGCCCTCAACTTCTTCTCGGCGAGGCCATCCAGAATCTCCGCCGCGGGGAGACCCTTTTCCTGCGGGAGATCCCGGCGCCAGACCGCCGCGCAAGCCGCCGGCGGGAGCCCCTCCGGGTGCAGCCCCATGTCGAGGGCACCCTGAAGGTTCGCTCCCGATGCGGCAAACAAGAGGTCGGCCCCCAGAAGGAGCGAGAGATTCACCGCCTCGGCCGCCGTAGCCGGATCCTGCACGCCGGGCCCCACCACGACCACTACGCCTCCCCCCTCGGGGCGGAGCGCGCGGGCGGCCTCTGCGATCGACTCGGGGTCCATGTCCGCCTCGCGGCAAAGCGCCGCCGTGTCGGCTCCTTTCACCGCCTTTTGATATGCCTTTGCCCCTTCTCCATCCGGCGCCGCGCCCGCGCCGATCAGCGTCCCGGCCAGCGCCCGCAGGGCGCGCATCTCCTCGCCCGGAAGGGGATTGAGATGGATCATCCGCCCCTGCACCCGCAGATCGATCCGCCGCGGATGGAGGCTGATCAGGACCGCGCCGCCGCCGTGGGCCTTGCGGGCCTGGAGGGCGAGGATGGGGTGTTCCTCGAAGGGGTCTGCGCCGATGAGAAGCACCGCTTTCGCTTTGCCGATGTTTTCAATCCCCCCGTGTCCGCCGAAGCCGCCAAGCGCGGCCCTTTGGGCTTCGCTCTGGGCGGCGTCCCTCGGATGGAGCCTGCAATCAACGTGCGGGCTGCCGAGAACGGTGCGGACGAAGGCGCCGAACTGGAAGGCGGCCTCGTTCGTGGCGCCCGCTCCGCCGAGGGCCGCGATGGCGCCGCCGCCCTCTTCCTTCACTTTCAAAAGGCGCGCCGCGGCTTCCGCGTAGGCTTCCGCCCAGCCGACGGGCTGGAGGGCGCCTTCCCTCCGGATCATGGGCTGGGTGATGCGCGCGGGGGCGTGGTTGGCGCTCCAGCCGAAACGGCCCACATCGCAGATCCAACTGTCGTTGACCCGCTCGTTCTCCCCGGCGGTCACCCGCTTCACCATTCCGTCCATGGTCCAGACCTGCTGGCGGCAGCCCACGCTGCACAGGGTGCAGGGCCCTTCCACCTTGTTCATCTCCCAGACGCGGGCGGTGAAGCGGTACTTGTTGTCGGTCAACGCCCCCACCGGGCAGATGTCGATCACGTTCCCCGAGACGATGCTGGTCAGGGGGAGCGACTCGAAGATGCCGACCTCGGTCCGGTCCCCGCGGTGGGCCCAGCCGAACTCGCCCCCGCCGTCGATCTCCTGGGTGTAGCGGATGCAGCGGGTGCAGTGCACGCACCGGTTCATCTCCGGTTGGATGTAGGCGCTGATCTCTTTCTCGGGATAGATGCGCCGCTTCTCGTGGGTGCGGCTGATCGCCTTGCCGTAGGCCATGGTCTGATCCTGAAGCGGGCACTCCCCGCCCTGATCGCAGACCGGGCAATCGAGCGGGTGGTTCTTGAGGAGGAACTCGAAGACACCCTCCTGGGCCGCATCCACGCGCGGGGTGAGGGAACTCACCACCATGCCCTCGGCCGGCGGCATCGAGCAGGAGGTCTGCAGCTTCGGTATGGGATTGCCGCCCCCCGCGTCGAGCACCTCGACCAAGCAGGCCCGGCACTGGCCCACCACCGAGAGATACTTGTGGTAGCAAAAGTGCGGAATATGAACGCCCGCGCGGAGCGCCGCCGCGAGGATGGTTTCGCCCTTGCGGGCCGTCATCTCCCGATCGTTCAGCGTAAATTTAATTTCCTGATCGGACATCTCACCCTCAACCCGGATAGGGGCTGTCGTGCGGGCACCGCCCGCGGTCAATGTGTTCCTGAAATTCGCCGCGGAATTTATTGACGAACGCGCCGAACATCATGGCGCACGCATCCGAGAGCACGCAGATGGTGTTCCCCCGCATGTTGGGATCGATCGAACCCAGCGTGGCCAGATCGTCCGGCTGGCCCAGCCCGTTCTCGATCCGGCTGATGATCTGGGCCACCCAGCCCGTCCCCTCGCGGCAGACCGAGCACTGACCGCATGATTCGTGCTCGAAGAAAAGCGCGAGCCGTTGCGCAGCCTGCACCATGCAGGTGGTCTCGTCCATGACGATGACGCCCCCGCTGCCACCCATGCTTCCGGCTCGGGCGAGGGAGTCAAAGTCCATCTTGATCTTGTCCTCGTAGACTTCCTTGGCCGTGAGGCAGGGCGCGCTCGCCCCGCCTGGAATCACCGCCTTGAGCTTTCTCCCGCCGCGGATGCCGCCGCAGTGCTCCTCGATGATCTCTGCGCAGGTCAGCCCGAGGGGAAGCTCGTAGAGGCCCGGCTTTTCCACGTGGCCCGAGACGCAGTACATCCGCGTGCCGGTGTTCTTCTCGTCAATGCCGATCCCGGCGAACCACTCGGACCCTTTGTTGATGATGTGCGGGAGGTTCGAGAGCGTCTCGACGTTGTTGATGACGGTGGGCCGCCCGTAGAGGCCGACCACCGCCGGGAAGGGCGGCTTCAGCCGCGGGTGGCCGCGCTTGCCCTCGAGCGATTCGAGCAGCCCGGTCTCCTCCCCGCAGATGTAGGCCCCGGCCCCGCGGTGGGCGTAGATGTCGCAGGAAAAACCACTGCCCAGAATGTTCTCCCCGATGTAGCCCTTCTCGTAGGCCTCCGTGAGGGCGTGCTCGACCGCGCGCCAGGGGGCGACGAACTCCCCGCGGATGTAGATGTAGGCCTTCTCGATGCCGACGGCGTAGCAGGCGATCAGGATGCCCTCGATGAGCTGGTGCGGATCGCGCAGCATCAGCTCCCGATCCTTGAAGGTGCCCGGCTCGCCCTCGTCCGCGTTCACCGCCAGGTACTTCGGCCCCTCTATCTGGGGCACGAAGCTCCACTTGAGGCCGCACGGGAAACCCGCCCCGCCGCGGCCGCGCAGGCCGGAGGCCTTGACCGTCTCGATGACATCGGCCGGATCGGTCTCCCCCAGAATTTTTTTGATCGCCGCGTAGCCGCCGTCGGCTTCATAGCCGGCGAGGGTCGCGGCCTCGGGGTTGCCGAAGCGGCCCGTCACGATCTTTTCCATCACCAGTGCCATCTGCGGCTACACTCCTTCATTCGCCGAATCGTCGGCGCTTTTTGCTTCTCCCCCGTCCGCCGCGACGGCGGCCGGCTGTTCCTCGCGCGGCGAGCCGGCCTCATCGGCCCCGATCGGCCGGAGCGGCTCGCCCTTCTCTATCGCCCCGATGATGCCGTCCAGCATCCCGGGGGTGACGTTCTCGAAATAATCCTCGTTCACCTGCAGGCAGGGGGCGCCGCCGCAGGCGCCGAGGCATTCCATCTTTTCGATCGAATACTTCCCGTCCGCGCGCGTCTCGCCCGCCTTGCACCCGAGCCGCCGCTCCAGCTGACGCAGCACCCCCGCCGCTCCGAGCAGCGCGCAGGGGAGGTTCGAGCAAAGCTGGAAGTGGAACGCGCCGATCGGCTTCGTCTTGAGCATAGTGTAAAAGCTCACCACCCCCCAGACTTCCATCGGGGAGATGCCGAAGATTTCAGCGACGTGCTGCATCGCATCCCGGGTGAGGTAGCCCGCCTGCTTCTGGGCCAGCTGCAGGGCCGGGATCAGGGCCGAGCGCCTGATGGGGTATTTGGCGATGATGCGATCCAACTCGGCCCGGTTCTCGGGGGTGAACGCGAACCCTTTCATCTGCAGCGCGTAGGAAAAACGGCCTTCGCTCAAAACACGCTCCCTCGTCTGAATCTAGCGGTCGATCTCGCCGAGAACGATATCAATGCTCCCGATGGCGGCGACGGCATCGCCCAACAGGCTGCCCACCACCATTTCGGAAAGCGCAAACAGATTCGCAAAACTGGGCGCCCGCACCTTCACCTTGTAGGGGCTGGGGCTCCCGTCGCTGATGATGTAGTAGCCGATCTCTCCCCGGGGGGATTCGATGGCCTGGTACACCTCGCCCGCCGGGACGTCGTAGCCCTCGGTGAATATCTTGAAGTGGTGGATCAGGGCTTCCATGTCGTGGGAGAGCTGCTCCTTGGGCGGGGGAACCACCTTGGGGTCATCGGCCATCAGGGGCCCCTCGGGCATCCCCGCCAAGGCCTGAAGGGCGATCTTCCGGGACTCGCGCATCTCGGCGATCCGCACGCGGTAGCGATCGTAGACATCGCCGTTTTCGCCGAGCGGAACCGTGAAATTGAAATCGCCGTAGGCCAGGTAGGGCTCTTTCTTGCGGATGTCGTAGTCCACCCCGCAGGCGCGAAGCAGCGGGCCGGTCACGCCGTAGGCCAGCGCCTTCTCGGCCGAGATCGGGCAAACCCCCTGGCTGCGGCGCTTGTAGATCGGATTTTCGGTCAACAGCTCCTCATACTCATCCACCCGGTCGGGAAACTGATCGAGAAATGCCCGGCACTCGCCGTAAAACTCGGGATAGGGCTCGCGCGCGACGCCGCCCACGCGGAAGTAGCTGGTCATCATCCGGACCCCGGACACCTTCTCGAAAATCTTGAGGAGCGCTTCGCGCTCGCGGAAGCAGTAGAGAAAAACCGTCATGGCGCCGATATCGAGGCCGTGGGTGCCGAGCCAGACGAGGTGGCTGCCGATCCGCGTGAGCTCGGCGAGGAGCACCCGGAGGTACTGGCACCGGCGGGGCACTTCCATACCGAGAAGCTTTTCCACCGCCAGCACATAGCCCAGATTGTTCGACATCGGCGCGAGGTAGTCCATCCGGTCGGTCATCGGGAGGGCTTTGTTGTAGGTCCTCCCCTCCATGCTTTTCTCGATGCCGGTGTGGAGGTAGCCGATGACGGGTTTGCAGGAGAGAACGGTCTCGCCCTCGAGTTCCATCTCGAGCCGGAGCACGCCGTGGGTGCTCGGATGCTGCGGGCCCATGTTCAGGGTCATCGTCTCGGTGCGGATGGGACCGAGAAGATCCGGATCATGCTCGATGATTCGCGGGGCCTCTGCAGCCATGGTGGGCTCCTGCGTCCGCCGGAAGCCGGCGGGCTAGTCCTTCGCCGCGGGCTTCCCTAGCGGCGTTTCCCTGAACGTGAACTCCACCGGCTCTCTTCCGATGTCGAAATCCTTCCGGTGGGGATATCCTTCAAAACCCTCGGGTGTGAGAATGCGCTCGAGGGCCGGATGTCCCTCGAAGCGGATTCCCACCATGTCGTAGGCCTCACACTCGTGCGCGAGCGCCGCGGGCCAGATGTCCCCGACGCTCGGCACGGCCGGGGCCAGATCGTCTTCGCAGAAAACCTCCAGCCGGAAGCGCTTCGCCCGGCCCAGGTCCAGCAGGTCGTAAACCACCTTGAAGCGGCGCGGGGCCGGAAGCTCGAGGCAGTCCACACCGGAAACATGGCTCAGCAAAGAGAACCCGCGCACCTCCAGCAAGAGGCGGGCCGCCTCCCGCAAAGCGGACGGAGACACCTCGGCCGTCACCTGTCCGCGGTGCGCGCGGACGGAGACAAACCCCTCGCCCAGCTTCGCGCGAAGGGCTTCGGCGTCCGGGTCCGCCGCGTCCACACCATCTTTTCTGGAAAGCTCTTCTTCCACCTTGCCCACCTTCCGGCATCCACCCGCAGCGCCCATGCGAATGCCGCGAGGAATTCAATTCTGAGACGCTCTCCCGCTGGTGCCGCTACTCGCCTTCCCAAAAGCGCGGCGGTCTAGCTCGCCATTTTTTTTGGTTCGGTGCCGCCGCCGCGGTAGAGCGCCTGGGACTCGATTTTTTTCTGAAGTTTCAGAATGCCATCAATGAGGGTTTCGGGACGGGGCGGGCAGCCCGGCACGTAGATGTCCACCGGCACAATTTCATCAACGCCCTGGACCAACGCGTAATTGTTGAAAATCCCTCCCGTGGACGCACAAGCACCCATCGAAATCACCCATTTGGGCTCGGGCATCTGATCGTAGATCTGCCGGAGGACGGGCGCCATTTTTCTCGACACGCGTCCTGCGACAATCATCAAGTCCGCCTGGCGGGGTGAGGCGCGGAAAACTTCCGCTCCAAAACGGGCAATGTCGTACTTGCTCGCCGAGGCCGCCATCATCTCGATGGCGCAACAGGCCAGCCCGAAGAGCGCGGGCCAGAGGCTGTTCTTGCGGGCCCACTTGATCACATCGGCCGCGCGGCCCAGTACCACCTGACCTTCAATGAGCTCCTCTAGTCCCATTCGAGAGCTCCGCGCTTCCATTCATAGGCCAGGCTCGCCACCAGCAGCGCCATGAAGGGAAGTATCACAAAAAAACCGTACGTCCCCATCTCCCGAAAACTCACCGCCCAGGGAAAAAGGAAGATGGCCTCCACGTCGAACACGATGAACAACATGGCCACGAGAAAAAACTTGACGGAAAAACGCCCGTGGGCGCTCGTCTCCGACACGATGCCGCATTCATAGGCCATGCCTTTTTGAACGGTGGGTTTGCGGCGGCCCATCATGAAGGACACCGCAAGGCTCACAACGGCAAAACTGGCGGCGATCCCCACCAGAATGAAAATCGGCAGATATTCACGAAGCACAGCCCGGCCCCATCCCAAAAAATGGCGACCGATGGCCCTTTCGCCTGATAGAACCATCAGAATCGCCCAGATTCACAACGAAGCGCATCTTACGAAGGCACTCCCTGGGTGTCAACAATTCCGGGGCCGATTGTTCTGGAAAATCCGCGAATTTCAAGGCGATTCGAGAATCGCCCGCATCGCGGCTAAAGTTCCCTCTCCCGCTGCTTGCGAAGGGCCTCCTGGAGCGCGCCGATATAGCGGCGTGCGCCCTCCGAGTAGGGATGAACCGCGAGCGTGCGCTCAAAAGCCTCGACAGCGTTCTCCAGATCGCCCAGCCCAACATAGTTCAGCCCCAGACCGAAAAGCGCCCCCACGTGAAAGGGATTGAGTGACAGTACCTGTCGGCAGTCCGCGATGGACTCGCGGTACTTCCCGGCCAGATAGTAGGCTGTCGCACGCTTGTTCCATCCCTCGGGAAACCCCCTATCGCGGCGGATGATCTCCGCGAAATCCAGGATGGCGCCCCGCAAATCCCCCGTCTCCATCCGGGCCACCCCCCGTGCCATCAGGCGATCAAGCTCGGGATTGCCAGAGCGCATCCAGATTTGCCAGAGCGCGGCGTGGGCGGCTTCCCGGACGGCGGGATCCGGGTCGCGCAATAGGGCGGCCAGCTCCGGGGTATGGGCGAATAATCCTTTGCCCCCAATGGCTTTTGCCGCATCAATGCGGACCGAGGGCCGGGGGTCCTTCAGCCTTTCCAAGGGGCTGGAAGCCGGAGCGCCCTGGGCGGCGGGTCCCGCGGCCAACCCAAGGGCCAACCCCAAAAAGGCGCTCAGGCAAAGGGCTTTCCATCTCATGTTCTGCATAGCCGCCTCCTCAAAATCATATAATACATTGAATATATTGGCTTTAACTAAATTCACTCCTCCGGCCGCCCAGTCCGCCGTGGCGGGTCCTCCACGCCGTAGATTACCCCCACAAGATGAGAAGGACGACCCCCAGAAAAATGACAGCGCCGCCCCCTACCGCCTCCCGGATACCCTCGCGCTCCCCGAACAGGAAATAGCCCAGCGCCATCGCGAAAAAGATCTCCATCTGCTTGACCGACTCCACATAGGAGGAAAGCTGAATCCGGTAGGCCTCTCCCTGGCTCAGGCTCGTCAGGGCGGCGAACAGACCCAGCAGGAAAAAACTTTTCCAGTGCCGGGACATCTGGGAAAAATGCGTGGAGGAATAGCGGGCCACCACCGGAAAGGCACAAAGCGCGGCCGCCGCGTAGGTGCCCACCGTGGCGAAGGGGGTATTCGAGGTGAGCACCGCCCACTTGAACGTCGCGACCGAGGGTGCATAGAGCACCGCCGAGATCAGCGCGTAGCGCTGTCCCTTGTCCACGAAAAGCGCCCGGATCGGCTCCAGCGGGGAAAGGCGCATCCGGGTGATGTTGAGAAGATAAACGCCCGCCACCGTCAAGCCGATCCCCGCCAGCCCTATGAGAGAGGGCGTCTCCCCCAGCATGAAGAACGCGAAGACGACCAGCCAGATCAGCGAGGTCTTCCACAGGGGGCCGACCCGGGTGATGTCCCCGTACAAAAGCGCCTTCGAGAGAAACAGCGTGGCCGCCGTCTGGCTGATGGCGAAAAAGAAACACGCCCAGTAAAAGCCCGGCTTGAGCTCCGGCACCCCTTCCCAGAGAAGCGGCACCGCCGCGAAGGGAAGAATAAAAAGGAAGCGGCCCAGCACGCTGATGTACTCATCGAGGCTGTGGCCCAGGTGCTTCATCGCGGCGTTCCGAGACGCCTGGGCAAGCCCCGACACCAGCGACAAGAAAACCCAATCCACCGCCCGCCTCCTTGTTCGTTTCGGCCGATTCCCCGCCGATCCGTTCTACGCCCCGTCCTATCTCCTGACAAGAAACGCCTCCGGCCCGGGAAGTCAGATCTGCCGCCAGCGTGCTATCTTCGGGAAAATCTTTTCGCCGAAAAAGGATTCCGCCTTGACCTCAGCCGCTTCCCCGCCATCGCGCCCCTATCTCTGGTACGGCTGGGTGGTGCTGGCGGTCGTGTTCATCGCCATCACCACCCTGAGCGCGGTGCGCAGCTCGCTCGGCTTTTTTATTCCCTCGCTGGAAGCGGAGTTCGGCTGGAGCCGGGCGCAGTCCTCGGGCGCGTTTTCGGCCTCGCTCATCGGCCAGGCGGCCACCGCCTACTTCTTCGGCTGGCTGACCGAAAAATGGGGCGTCCGCAAAACGATGTCGCTCGGCGTCCTCATCGCGGGCGCCGCCTTGCTGATCGGCCCCTTCATCCACTCCCTTTTCGTTTTCTACCTGATGTACTTCTTCCTCTCGGCCGGCATGATCGCCGCGACCTACGTTCCCCAGGTCGTCGCCATCTCCAACTGGTTCGTGCGAAAGCGCGGGATGGCGATGGGCATCTCGAACACCTCCCAGGGATTCGCGCCTATCCTCAACCTGGCGACGCCCGTTCTCATCGGCGCGCTCGGCTGGCGGTACAGCTACCTCGCGATGGCCGCCTTCGTGCTGTTGTTCACCCTGCCCGTCACGGCGATCTTCCAGCGCGATCACCCGCGCGACAAAGGCACCGTGCCGGACGCGCCCTTTCTCCATAGGGAAGAGACACCCCCCGGCGCCGGCGAAACCCGGCCCGCCGAAGTTTCTTCCCCGGACAAAAGAAGCGCGCTCAGCCTCCGCTTTTTCTATCTCGCCGGGACATTCGGGGCGGTGGCCTACGTCTTCGCCTCCACCATCGTCCACACCGTCCCCCTGGCCCGCTCCTACGGCTTCTCCGCCCCGGAAAGCGCCGTTTTGTTCGCGATCGGGGGCGGCTTTCTCGTGGCGGGAAACCTGATCAGCGGCCTCTCGGATCGGATTGGAAGGGGACCCACCTTCATCACCGGCGCCTTGATCGGAAGCCTCGCCGCGTGCCTGCTCGCCCTCTTCGGCGCGGGCGCACCCCTCCTGCAAATCTACGCGGGGGTCGCGCTCGCGGGGGTGGCCCTGGGGATGATCCGGCCCACGACATCGGCCCTGCTGGCCGATCACTTCTCGGGGCCGGGCTTCGGGAGGATGAACGACCTCGTCAACATGGCCTTTTCGATCTTCGGCGCGGCGGGCCCTTTCGCGACCGGCTATCTCTTCGATCGGACCGGGGGATACCGGGCGGGCTTTCTCGTCATCGCGGGCTTTTATCTGCTCGGCGCGGTTTTCGCCGGAGCGCTCTCGCGCTTTCAGACGCGGTAGCCTCCTGCTTCAGGAAAAAATCTCCCCCACTTCCTGATGACCGCTGCCCGCTCGTCGTTCATGTCTCATCCCCAACGCGCGAAAACTCCCGCATTAGCCCGCAGCATCCCGCTCTCAAAAAAACCCGCATTATCCCGCAGCATCCCGCCATCGCCCCGCCAGCGCTCAAAATTCGGCAGTGGGTCAGTTTGCACAATGGATCAGCGGTGTCATTCCGAAGGAGCGAAGCGACTGAGGAATCTGCTGTGGAAAAGCAGATTCCTTGCACCTCCAGCACTCGGAATGACAAGAAATACAGACAAACTGACCCACTCCCCAAAATTCGCGCCGTATCGCGCAATCGCTCCGCCGGCCCCCTTTCGCCCAGCCCGGCGACGGGCTCCACTCTCGCACATGGGGAGGGAAAAGCCTGTGCAGAAAATGCGGGGAGATTCGGATCGCGCGCGGGCTAGCTCGCCACCGTCTCATCGTTCATAACGACATCCTCAAAAAAAAACGGAGGGACGCTTCCGCCCCTCCGCCGTCTGGGATGGCCCGCCCGGGGGAAAAACCTAGCCGACGAGCGCGCCCTTTCCGGCCTCGAACTCCTCGGGGGTGAGGGCGTCGGCGCACCCGATCATGGAATCGCGGACCACGATCTGCGCCAGCTTCTCCTCGCTCCAGCCCTCGGTGCCCCGCGGCCGGCGCGGAATGATCAGGAAGCGGCAGTCCGCCGTGCTGTCCACGACCCGAAGCTCGACACCCTTCGGCGGCGTGTAGCCCAGATCGGCGAGGGCGCCGTGGGGATCGGTCACCGCCTTGCTGCGGTAGGGGAAGCTCTTGTACCAGGTCGGCGGCTGGCCGAGCAGCGCCCGCGGATAGCACGAGCACAGCGTGCAGACCACCATGTAGTGCACCTTGTCGGTGTTCTCGATGGCGACCAGGTGGTCGATGGCGGTGGTGTCGATGCCGAGTTCCAGGCAGGCGGCGGCCGCGTCGGTCAGGAGTCTTTCCTTGAACGCCGGGTCGGTCCAGGCGCGGGCGACGACGCGCGATCCGATGGCCGGGGTCTGGGAGTAGATCACCTCGACCTCGCGGCGCACCTCGTCAATCGTGAGAATGCCCTTTTCGCGCAGCAGGTTGATGAGCGCGGCCGTGCGCACCTGGAAGTAATCGAGCTCGTGCTCGACGCGCTCGACGGGGTCTTCCTCGTGGGAATGGCCATGATCGTGGCCGCCCTCGCCATGATCGTGGCCGTGATCGTGGCCGCCTCCCCGCCCCCGGTGCTCGAAGTAGTGGTTCGGATCGTTCGTCGTGACCATGTTTGACCTCGAATTGTCGGATGGAAAAAGCTCGCCCCTAGGCCGGATCGAGCCAATGCTCAAAAATCTCGACAACCACCGAATCCGCGTCCTTGCCCGGATTGTGATCCCACAAACCGTTCAGGGGGAATTTCACCCAGTAGAGTTCGCAGAGCGGAAGGCCGTCCTTGCCGTAGGCCAGATCTTCGGGATTGCGGAACCTGCCGAAGTAGCGGTCAATCACCCCGCTCTTCCCGCGGAGGTAGAGCGGCGTGCGGATGTGGCCCGGCGGAAACTTGTGCTTCACGCGAACCGGATCGCCCACCTTGAATTTCGTGTCCATGGTTCTCTCCTGCGGTGTCATCTTCCGGCAGCAGATGGGCCGGAGCGAATGGAAACACCTGAATTTTGCCCCCCCGCTTCCGGTCTGTCTAGAGCTTATATCCCAACCCGTCTAGAGCTTGTACAGGCGCTCGGTGTTCCCGGAGAGGATCTTTTTCTGAACATCCGCCGAAAGGCGCGAGAGCCCGGGGATTTTCTCCGCCGGGCCCAGATTTCCCATGTCGAAGGGGTAATCCGTGCCGTAGAGAACGATGTCGGCGCCCAGCGTCTTCACCCCGAATTCGAGGCCGTCGGGGTTGTGAATGATGGTGTCGTAATAGAACTTCTGGATGTAGTTCTCGGGGGCTTTCGCGCCGTTCACCTTGGGCTCCTCGCGCTCGCCGTAGCCGTGCTGCCACCTCCCGCGGATCCAGGGGGTGTAGCCGCCCATGTGCGAAAGAAGAATCTTCAGGTCCGGGAAGCGGTCGAACACCCCGCCGAAGATGATGCAGGCGGCGGCGATGGTCGTGTCGAGCGGGTTTCCGATGAAATTGCGAAGGTAGTAGTCCTTCAGGCGATCGTTCACCCCCACCACATCGGTCGGATGGATGAAGATGGGAACATCCAGCGAGACCGCCTTGCCCCAGAACACATCGAGGGAGCGATCATCCAGGTTCATCCCGGCCACGTTCGAGCCGATCTCCACCCCGATGTGCCCGAGGCCCACGGCGCGCTCGAGCTCGGCGGCCGCCGCGGGCGGGTCCTGCAGCGGCACGGTCGCCATGCACGAGAAATGACCGGGGTCGGCCTTCGCGATGCTGATCAGGGCATCGTTGAAGGCCGCCGCGATGTCCTTGTTCAGCCCCGCGTCAAGCGCATAGTAGAAACACGGCGGCACGACCGAGAGGATCTGCCGGTCCACGTTCATGTTCTTCATGTGCTCGAGGCGCAGGGCGAGGTCGTAGGTCTCCTTCGGCAGGGGGTTTTCGTGCACCCGCTCCTGGCCGAGCACCGTCGTCTTGGTGACGAGCAGCTCCCAGCTCTTGCCGGACTTGATGGAAAGGGCGGAGCCGAACTTACCGGCACGGACTTCTTCGATGAAGCTCTCGGGTGCGATGTGGGCATGGGGATCGATGATCACGCAGTCTCTCCTTCATCCGGCTTCGCAAGGCGTCCGGCAAAAGAATGGAAATATCAGAAGGCGTGATTATCCCCCTTTCCGCCCCTTCCCGCCAAGCGGCTTCCACGAAAAAAGGCGGGCCAAACGGGCCCCGCCTTTTACTTCGCGCGGTTTTCTTGCCTCTCGCGGTTTTCCGGTTCGCTCACTTTCCCTGGAGCGTCTGGTAGGTCTTCTGGACGTTGTAGGCGTGAAGGTCCCGGAAAAAGGCGAGCCGGGGATGGTCCGGCGCCGGGGCGTAGGGCGCGCCCATGTCGAGGGAGATCCGATCCATCGCCTCGGCGAGGGACAGGCCATCGCTCAGCGCATGGCGCACCGCGTTCACCACCTCGCCCAGGTACTGCATGTAGCCGCCGAGCAGGTTTGGGGAGGAGATCTGGTTGTGCGCCGGGATGAGGTGATCGAGCTCGAGGGCCTGGGCCATCCGCGAGATGGAATTCAGGTAGGTGGGGGCGTCGCTCTCGAGCGGGATGACCAGATTCCCGCCCGTCATGTTGCCCGTCCAGGCCACCCGGGCCTCGGGGACATAGGTGATGGTATCGCCCGGGGTGTTGGCCGGGCCGAAGTGATGCAGCTCGACGATGCGCCCGCCCAGATCGATCCGCATGTAGTCGTCGAAGACCAGATCGGGAAGGCGCAGCTCCACCCCCTCGAACACCTCGGGCTTCTCGCCCACGCAGGGGAAGAGAAACTTCTTCTCCTCGTCCATGTAGGGGACAAGTTCGGCCGTTTTGCGATGCTGGATGACGGCGATCTCTTTCGGAAACGCGCAGTTCCCGAAGGTGTGATCGCCGTGGTAGTTCGAGTTCACCAGATAGAGCAGGGGCTTGTCGGTCACCTCGCGGATCCGCTTCTGGATGATCTGCGCCATCGCCAGGTTGATGTGCGCGTCCACGACGAGGACGCCCTTCTCCCCCACGACGAAGCCGGTGTTGTCCACGTTCGGGATGGTGGAGAGCAGCGCATAGACGCCCGGCGACATTTCCTTGACCTGGAGATCCGCCCCCGTCGGGTCCAGAAAAAAGGGTGTAAACCCCCTGGGGAAATCATCCCACGCCAGCCATTTTCTTTTTGGTTTTCCGTCCGCCGCGCTCATCCCCGATCCTCCCGATGCGCCCCTGCTCAATACATCTTGTCGATCGTGATCTTCACGTCCTTCTCGCCCACGGCCGCCCCGACCGGCGCGGTGTTCTCCATGTCCCCCGGCTGAACCGGCCCCGCGCTGCCGTCGCTGTCGAGGCGGGCGATGAGCCGCATATTCCCGGCAAAGGGCACCCCGGGCATCATGACATTTTCCTGAGAGATGCGGAACGAAAGCGGAAACCGGGGGTTCGCGATCCGCACGACCGCCATGGTCCGCCCCGACTGGAAGTCACGGGCGATCAGGTAGAGGACGGGCTTGCCCTTGGCCTTATCGGCGAGGCCGGGCGCCACAATCACCTGGCCCGTAATGGCCAGCGCACTGCCGGCCAGGGG
>JAQBZT010000025.1 GCA_027622355.1 bacterium
CGCCTCAGGAAGGATTCCCAGTGCTGGTGCGCCAAAAGAGTGGTAGGCACGATCAGGGCCACCTGCTTGCCCCCTGCGACGGCGCGGGCGGCCGCCCGGAGGGCGACCTCGGTCTTCCCGTAGCCCACATCGCCGCACACGAGCCGATCCATCGGGCGGGCGCTTTCCATGTCCTCCAGCACGTCCCGAATGGCCTGGTCCTGATCCGGAGTCTCTTCGTACTCGAAGCCGGCCGAGATCTCCCGCTCCCATGCTCCGTCCGAGGCAAAGGCGTTGCCCACCGCGGAGGCCCGCTCTGCGTAGAGGCGCAGCAGATCGCGCGCGATCGTGCGAAACGCCTTCTTCACCCCCTTTTTGGTTTTCTCCCAGGCGCTCCCCCCAAGCCGGTCCAGGGGCGGCGAGTCGGCACCACCCCTGTAGATGTGCACCCGATCGACATCGTCCATCGGGACATACAGCTTGTCCGCCCCGGCGTAGGCGATGGCGAGGAACTCACTTTCCCCGCCGTCATGATCGAGCGCCTGAACGCCGATGAACCGCCCTACCCCGTGATCCACGTGAACGACAAAATCATTCGGTTTCAGATCGCGGAGACTCTCCCCGGTCCCGCTCTTCCGCGGCCGGCGGCGCGGGTGCGCCGCGGCAGAGGAGACGAAAAGATCGGCGGTCCGGTAGAAGACTTTCTTCTCGGCCGGAAGGCGGAAACTGGACGTGAGCGCGCCCTCGCAGATGAAGAGCCCCTCACCGATTGATGTGAAATCGTGGTCGGCCCCATACAGCGGGATGGATATCTCCCGCTCGCGGAGCACTGCCTGGGCGCGAAGCGCCTCCGTCCGATCGGCCGCAACAAGCGCGACGGTGCATCCCGAGGCGCGCCAGGAGAGAAGCTGCTCGACGAAATTCGCAATTCCGCCCCGGGCCGGAAAGAGCGATTCCGCCTGAAGGGAAAGCGCTTCGTCCGGATCAGCGTCCAGACCCAAAGCGTCCACCTCCAGCCGGCCCGCACCGGAGAGGGCCGCTTCAACCTCTTCGGGGGCAAGCCACATTTTCTCGGGCGGAAAACCGATCAGGCCGCGTTCGGGAGCCATCGCGGCCTCCTCGCGGAGCTCGCCCCAAAGGCCGCGAAGCGCCCCGCGAGTTGCCTCGGGCGCATCGCACACCCAAAGGGAGGCGCCGGGTACAAAATCGAAAAGCGTATTCATTTCGGAGAGGAAGAGCGGAGACATCCCTTCGATCCCGGGAAAATACCCTTCCGACTCGAGCTGATCGATCAGCCGATCTATCCGGAGCCCCAACTCGGGAGCCTCTTCCGCCTGCGCGGCCAGCACCGCTACCACACGCTCCTTTTCCCCCGGCTCAAGGATGACCTCACGGGCCGGGAAAATGAAAACCTCCGTCAGCGACTGCCGCGTCCGCTGGGTCTGGGGATGGAAGTCGCGGAGCGAATCAACTTCATCCCCATTCAGCTCCACGCGCACGGGCCGCTCCAAGTGGGGAGAGAAGAAATCGACAATCCCCCCCCGGAAGGCATACTCGCCGGGCGATTCCACGATGGAACGCCGCTGGTACATCAACTCCTCCAGGAGAGAGAGGAGGGCATCGCGGTCAATCTCTCCCCCCTCGCGCAGGGAGCGAGCCTTCTCCAGGAGCCGGGCCGGAGCCGGAAGACGCCCGGCGAGGGCCTCGGGGGTCGTCAAAACGGCTCCCTGGCCTCCTTTTACAAGAAAATCAAGGGTTTTTAGCCTTTGCCCCAGAATCTCGCTCGAGGGGGAGAGACGGGCGTAAGGATAGACGTCCCAGGCGGGGAAGCTGCAGACGGGAAATGCCGTCTCGTCGCCTCCGGTCCCCAGAAAAAAGCGTAAATTCGTTTCGATGCGGCGAAGGCGGCGGCTCTCCGGCACGATACAAAGGACCGGCGCGCCATGTGCGCGGATCAGCTCCGCCATCCACCACACGAAGGATGCATCATCGGAGCCACGCAGCCGAACGGTGCGCCGCTGGCCCGGATCGGGGATGTGAAATTTCAACAAGAGACCCATCTAAGGAAACGAAAAATCGGTGCGGATAAAAACGGCTTTCCCAAAACATCCCGGAAAACGAACGAGCGTATCAGCCCAGCGCTTAGTTTCGCGTCTTTCCCGATATCACAAAATCCTGAAGAACGTTCGTCGAAGTATCTGGCAATGGAATGATCGAACCGTTGAGCGAAATTTGTGTCCCTGCCACGTTGCCGATCGTAATAATGAATTTTCCACTCCCCTGCCACTGCCGCTTCTCTCCGGCAGCCAGCATCATTTCAAACTTGTTCTTTTCATCCACCACGACGCGGAACCATGTATCCTCGAGCGCCACCACTTCCAGCTCGTAGCTTCCGTTCGCCTTGCCACGCTCGGGCCGCAGGCCGGTGTCGCCCGTGAAGCCCAGTTTCGCCGTGGCAGAGTGGGTCTCAAAATCCGATTTTTCCTTTAAAAGCAATGGTTTTTCTTTGCCATCCGCAGACGGCCGCAAGCGGGACGATGTGCCAAGCGCAGGAATCTTCCCCTTCGTCGATGTAAACTTCAAGTCTCTCCAGGAAGGAATGTTTTTCAGCGCGGGGTCGGCCACGGCCTTGATCCGATCCGTAAATCCACCAAGACCGATCAGCCGATCCGCATTTCCTTTCGCCCACCAAAGAAGAAAGCCACTCAAAAAGACGAAGAGGATGGCCACGAAAAAGGGAAGGCCCATTCGCCTTCCTTTTCTCTGCACCACCGGCGAAAAAGAACGCACCGGAGACGACGACTTGAACCCATCTTGAGACTTGGAGAAATTCACCGTCTCCAGATTGTACTTTTCGATAATTTTATCAGGGTCCTCGCCGAGCTCGACCGCGAACGCGCGGACAAAACCCTTGGAGACGGGTCCCGGGGGGAGACGTTCAAAATCCCCGGCTTCGATTCTTTCCAGGTAGTAGGTGCGGATGCGTGTGCGCTCAGAGATATCCTTCAAGGACATCTTCTGTTCGGTGCGTACTTTTTTCAGATAAGGCCCCAGCAACGCATCCATTTTCGCGGCGGCTCCACCAGAGAAATTTCACGCAACACCAGCCTACGGGCGCAAAACACAAACAATGATAATTTACACGAAAACAAATATATAGAGAAAGAAAGAAATGGTCAAGCATGAAGTTAATGGATGGTGAGATCGGTTACTAAAGTAGAAATAAAGAGGGGAGAAAATTTAGCGAACATCCACGAGCGACAACACGCCCGCCGCCACATCGGCAATGGACGATTCTTCCCGAATCTCCGGCCAGGCATCGCGGGCCACACCCCAGAGCAGGAGGGGCACCGGATTTCGGGTGTGGTAGCGGCCCGCCATGTTTTCGATATTCCCGTGATCGCTGCAGAGAACAAAAGCATCCTCGGAAGGGTTCAGGGCCGCAATCGCCGCCACGAGAAAACGGTTGAGCAGCTGCAAGGTCTCCACGGCGTCGTCGAAAGTCCCCTTATGTCCCACAGCGTCGGTCTGGAAAAATTCATAGAGAAGGATGTCCCGCTCGTGCGCCATCTCCCCGAGCCGCCTGCCCGCCGCCTCGGGAGTGAGCCGATCCACCTCGTAACCTCGCTCGATGAGGATCCCGTTCGTGAAGTCGCGGTACACCCCCTCCCCGGCCTGCAGGTGCTCCAGGCGCTTCAGCGGGATTCCGGCGGATTCCGTCATCACCGTCGTGACCGAGCGGTGGCGGGTTCTGCCCCTGTCAAAGTATTGAGAGGTATAGACATTGGCGAAGTCCGCCCGCGCGCCGCGCTCGCGCGCCTTCCGGAGGATTCCCTCGCGGCCGAGCAGATCACGGAGCGGACCCGTCGGGAAGCCCTGCTTGTGGTAGCCGAGCAGCCGGGGAGCGTTCACGCCGGTGAAAAGCGTGGAGCCGCCCGTCGCACTCTGCGGCAATCCCTCAACACCCAGGCAGGCGTCCACCGCGTGCATGCGGAAAGATTCCTCGAGCGGTTTGCCGCCGGCGAAAGAGAGCGGACCCTCTTCCAAAGCCGAAACCGGGTTGTCCGGTCCCGGCGGGGCCAGCCCCAGGCCGTCAACGAAGACAAATAGGATCGACAACTCAGATCGTCCGGCCGGCCGCTTTGGCGAAAGGCGCCAGATCCTGCATGAGCTGCGCGAAGCGCTTGGGCTTGAGCGACTGCGGCCCGTCCGACATCGCCGTCGCGGGATCGGGGTGAACTTCGATCATCAGGCTGTCCGCCCCGACGGCGACGGCCGCCTTGGCCAAATCCCCGACAAAGCGCCAAACCCCCGCCGCATGGCTGGGATCGACCGAAATGGGCAGGTGTGTCTGCTCCTTGAGGACCGGAACTGCGCTAATATCAAGGGTATTCCGGGTCGCTGTCTCGAAGGTGCGGATCCCCCGCTCACAGAGGATCACCCGGGAGTTCCCCTGGCTCATGATGTACTCGGCCGACATGAGGAGTTCCTCGATCGTCGTCGCCATCCCCCGCTTGAGGTAGATGGCCCGCTTGGTTTTCCCCACTTTTTTCAGCAGGGAAAAGTTCTGGATGTTCCGCGCGCCGATTTGGAGAATGTCGGCGTAGTCGGCCACCAGGTCGATGTCCTCGGAGTCCATCACCTCGGTCTGGATCGGGAGGCCCGTCTTCTCGCGCGCCTCGGCTAGAAGCTTCAGACCCTCCTCGCCCATTCCCTGAAAGCTGTAAGGCGAGGTGCGGGGCTTGAAAGCGCCGCCGCGCAAAACATGTCCGCCGCCTGACTTGACTGCATCGGCCGAGGCGAGAATCTGATCGCGGCTCTCGACCGAGCAGGGGCCCGCCACCACGACGATCTTCGGGCCTCCGAACTGGACTCCGTTCACATCCACGATGGAGCGCTCGGGCCGCCCCTCACCGCTGGCCAGCTGGTAGGGCTTGAGGACCGGCATGACGTTTTCCACGCCCGCGAGGACCTGAAGAACCTCGGTCATGTTCTTGCCGCGCTCCTCGCCGAGGGCCGCGATGACGACGCGCTCGACGCCGCGCATGACGTTCTCCGTACAGCCGAGTTCCTGGATTCGCCCCACCACGTTCTGGATCTCATCCTCGGTGGCGCCTTTTTTCATGACAACAATCATCGTCTTGTTTTCTCCCTGGGACCTTTCGTCCTCAAAAAAAATCGCCACGGGCTGCTCTGCCCCATGGCGTAACCAAATTCCGTTTTGGCCGGGGCGGTCGGAATGTCCGTCCGCCGCCGCCCGGTATCTACCGGAAGCGTGCGCGCGGGCGGACGGGGGTAAAGCCGAAAAAGTAAAGGCTCCTCCACATCGTCTTGTCGCTAACCTTCGCCCACATCGGATCATCCTCCAAAGCGCTTCAAAAACAAAGGCGAACCATACCCCTCCGGCCGGTGGGCGTCAAGGGGAGAAACCCGGAAAATCGCCGAATCCCATTGACTTTCCCGGGCGGGCAAAGTCATCATCAACCTCCCACTGTCCAGATTCCGAATCGTTGCCCGACCGCCGGGGGAGCCGATCCCGTGAGCCCGCAGACAGACGCCCCGCTTCAGTTCGACCTCGACGAACCCCAGCAAATGCTCCGGAAAATGGTCCGCGACCTTTCGGAGAAATACATCGCGCCGCGCGCCGCGGATATCGACGAAAACGAGGAATACCCCGAGGACATCTTCCAGCTGCTCAAGGAACACCAGCTGCTGGGGGTTTTTCTGCCCGAGGAATACGGCGGGGGGGGCATGGGCTTCCTCGGGGGCTCCATCGTCATCGAGGAGATGGCCCGCTTCTGCTCGAACAGCGGCCTCCTCATCGTCCTCGCCATGCTCTCCACCCGGGTCATCCATCTGAGCGGCACCGAAGAGCAAAAGAACAAATACTTGACCGGCATCGCCAAGGGCGAGCTCCGGGGCTCCTACGCCCTGACCGAGCCCCACGCGGGCTCGGACGCCGGGAACATCCGCACCCGCGCCGTCCTCGAGGGGGACGAGTGGGTCATCAACGGACAAAAGGCGTTCTGCAGCGGCCCCGACAAAGCCGACTTCATCACCGTCGCCGCCAAGACCGACCCGAACGCCGGAACGCGGGGGATCACCTACTTCCTCGTCCCGACCGACACGCCGGGCTTCTCCATCGCCCGCCATGAGCGGAAGATGGGCACCAAGGGCATCTCCACCTGCGTCCTCGATTTCGACAACGTGGCGGTTCCGAAAGAGAACCAGATCGGGGAGCTGAACCGCGGCTTCAAATCGGCCATGCTCGGCTTCAACCAGATGCGCCCGGCCATCGGCGCCCGCGCCGTCGGCCTCGCCCAGGGCTGCCTCGACTACGCGGCGAATTACGCCAAGGAGCGCGAGGCCTTCGGCCAGGCGATCGCCCACTTTCAGGGCATCCAGTTCATGCTCGCCGACATGTTCATGGAGATCGAGGCGGCCCGGCTGCTCGTCTACCGCGCCGCCGCCCTGGTGGACGCCGGATTCGGAGACAAGGACCACGCCCGCTACTTCTCCGCCGCCAAGGCCTACGCCTCCGACATGGCGATGAAGGTCGCCATCGATTCGATCCAGGTCCTCGGCGGGGCGGGCTACATGAAGGACCATCCCCTCGAGCGGCTCATGCGCGACGCCAAGCAGATCCAGATCGTCGAGGGCACCAGCCAGATCCAGCGCATCATCATCGCGCGGAATCTGCTGGGGCTCTGATGACACAGGCCGCCGGCGCCCGCACGAACTTCGATCTGACCGAGGCGCAGGAGCTGCTCCGCCGGACGGTGCGCGAGCTCGCCGAAACGCGCATCGCGCCGCGCGCGGCCGAGATCGACGAGAAAGAAGAATACCCCGAGGACATCTTCCAGCTGCTCCGGGAGCACGACCTTCTCGGCATCTACATCGCCGAGAAATACGGCGGGGCGGGCCTCGGCAACGTGGAGTACTGCATCGCCGTCGAGGAGATCTGCCGCGTCTGCTCGAACACCCCGCTTGCCCTCACGGTCCATTTTCTCGCCACCCGCGCCATTGATATCGCGGGGAGCGAAGCGCAAAAAAGCCATTGCCTCTCCGGCGTCGCAAACGGCGCCCTCAAGTGCTCCTTCTCCTCCACCGAACCCCACGCCGGCACCGATGTCGGCAACATCAAGACCCGGGCGGTGCTTGAGGGAGATGAATGGATCATCAACGGCCAGAAGGCCTTTTGCACCGGCGCCCCGTTGGCGGACTTCATCGTCCTCGCCGCGAAGACCGACCCCGCGGCCGGCCACCGGGGGATATCTCTTTTTATCGTTCCCGGGGACGCCCCCGGCTTCACGGTCGGTTCCCCCGAGCGGAAGATGGGGATGCGGGGCGCGCCCACCTGCCCGCTCTTTTTCGATAACTGCCGCATCCCGGCCGAAAACCTCATCGGCGAGGTGAACGGCGGGTTCAAGACCGCCATGCTCGCCTTCAACCAGGCCCGGCCCGGCATCGGCGCCCGCGGCGTCGGCCTCGCCCAGGGCTGCCTCGACTACGCCGCGAACTACGCCAAGGAGCGCGAGGCCTTCGGCCAGAGCATCGCCCACTTCCAGGGCATCCAGTTCATCCTCGCCGACATGTTCATGGCGGTCGAAGCCGCGCGCCTTCTCGTCTACCGCGCGGCCGCCATGGTGGACGCGGGCCGGTTTGGCAAAGAGAGCGTCCACTTCATCTCGGCCGCGAAGTGCTACGCCGCCGACATGGCGATGAAAGCTTCCATCGATGCCATCCAGGTCCTCGGCGGGGCGGGCTACCTGCGGGACCATCCCCTCGAGCGCTTCATGCGGGACGCCAAGCAGCTCCAGATCATCGAGGGCACCAGCCAGGTCCAGCGCGGGATCATCGCCCGGAATCTGCTCGGGTTGTAGGCATCGTCCCCCGTTCCGGCCGCAGCCCCCCACGTTGCCTCTGCGCGATCCGTCGTGCTAGATTCGCTGGAGGAATTTGGTGCGGGAAAAGCCTTGAAAAGCGGAAAACGCTTCTCTTTCGGGCCCGCTAAAAGCCCATAAACACGGGGAAAACAGATGCCCAAAGAACAGATTGTCTCCGAGAAGGTCAAGCCCGTCGCGGCCTACTCCACCGGCTTCAAGTGCTCGGGCGGAAGTCTCATCATGCTGGCCGGGATGGTGGCCGCGGACGTGGACGGAAAGACTGTCGGCAAGGGCGACATGGGCGCCCAGACCCAGAAGGTGTTCGAGAACATCCGGGACACCCTCGAGGCGGCGGGCGCCTCGCTGAAGGACATCATCCGCCTGACGGTCTACATCACCGATCGCGCCCTCTTTCCCGATCACATGAAGGTGCGGATGGGTTTCGTGAGCGAGCCCTATCCGGCCAGCACGCTGCTGATCATCTCGGGTCTCGCGAACCCCGACTGGCTCGTCGAGATCGACGCCGTCGCCTTCGTGGCTGACGAATAAGCGGGGACAGGATTTCAAGATGTCTGCCAACCACCGCTCCCGTTCCGTCGCCGGCTCCCTCATCATCGTGAAGGGGGGCGGCGATCTGGCGACGGGCATCATTCACCGCCTCTGGCGGAGCGGCTTTCCCGTCATCGTGACCGAGGTGGAGGGCCCCACCATGGTCCGGCGGACGGTTTCCTTCGCCGAGTGCCTCTACGCGGGGCGCCATGAGGTCGAGGGGGTATTCTCCGAGCGGGCCGGGGGCAGAACGCCGGCGGAAAAACTCGCGGCGGCGCACGCGCTCCTCGAGGCGGGCATAATCCCCGTGGTGGTGGACCCGGGGGCCGGGATTGTCGCCCTGGCGCGGCCCGCGGGCCTGGTGGACGCCATCGTGGCCAAGAAGAATACCGGCACACGGCTTGATCAGGCCGATGCGGTGGTGGGGATCGGCCCCGGCTTCACGGCGGGGGTGGATGTGCACGCCGTCATCGAGACGGCCCGGGGCCACGACATCGGCCGGGTGATCACCGAGGGGTCGGCCGAGCCGAACACGGGCGTCCCCGGCCCGATCGAGGGCTTCACGACGGAGCGCCTTCTCCGCGCGCCGGCGGCGGGCCGCTTCCGGCCCCGCGTGCAGATCGGCGCCGAGGTCGCGGCGGGCGATGTGGTGGCCGAGGTGAACGGCCATGAAGTCCGGGCCGCGATCAAGGGCGTGGTGCGGGGAATGCTCCGCGAGGGACTGAAAGTTACGGAGGGCTTCAAGGTGGGCGATGTGGACCCGCGCGCCAAGCCCCGCCATTGCCATACCATCTCCGACAAGTCGCGCGCCGTGGGCGGCGGGGCGCTCGAAGCCATCATGATGTTCCTGTTCGGAGTCCGTTCCGCCGCAGAGAGCGTAAATTGAACACAGAAGTCAAAACCGAGAGCGTGGAAAACGGCGTCTACCAGATCGGGGGGAGCCAGATCCCCGTGAACGAGAACGGGAGCAATCCCTTCGTGCCGGGGCCGCAGTACTACCTTTCCGCGGGCGGGGCGCTCGAGCGGATCGCCTGGGCGGTGAGCGAAAATCTCCCCGTCCTGCTCATCGGCGAAACCGGCGTCGGCAAGACCCTCTCCGTCCGGCACCTGGCCCACATGACGCACAACGGCTTCCGCCGGGTGAACCTCAACGGCATGACGACGGTGGATGAGTTCGTCGGCAAGCTCATGATCAACGAAAAGGGCACGTATTGGGTGAACGGCATCCTGATCGAGGCGATGGAGGCGGGCGATTGGCTCCTGATCGACGAGATCAACGCCTGCCTCCCCGAGATCGCCTTCTGCCTGCACAGCCTGCTCGATGACGACCGGATGATCGTCCTCTCGGAGTACGACGGGCGCATCGTGCGGCCGCATCCGAACTTCCGCCTGTTCGCCAGCATGAATCCGCACGAGGATCGCCGCTACGGCGGCACGAAGCCGCTCAACGAGGCGCTCCTCGATCGTTTTCCGGTCACGATCCGGATGGACTACCTTCCCTTCGGTGCCGAAACCGAGGTGGTCATACACCAGAGCGGAAACGCCGACCGCGCGCTCATCGAACGCATGGTGCGGGTCGCGCACGATGTTCGCGAGGCGATGCACAACGAGAAGGTGTTCTGCACCTTCAGCACGCGGCGCCTCATCGACTGGGCGCGGATGGCCGTGCGCTTCGAGCCAATGGACGCCGCCGCCTCGACCGTATTCAGCAAGGTCAGCCCATTCGACGCCAAGGTGATCGAGGACGTCATCGACAACCACTTCTGAGTCCCCGACATGGAAAGACGGCGAACCCGCCTTGAAATCCTCGCCCAGGTCACGGCCCACGACTATGGACTCTCGCTCCGCTACGGGACGGATGCGGACAAGGATGCGAACGCCATCCGTATCGAAGATCCCGAGCTGACGCTCGGGCGGCTGGGCGGCGAACTGAACGATGACCACATCCTCCGCTACCAGAAAGGCATGACCCTGACCGAGGTGGGCCACCGCCGCGAGGGCTCGCTGAAATGGGCCTTCCGGGCCGCCGCGGCAGAACGGAAGCGCCCTGGCTTCTTCCCCCTCTGGCACACCCTCGAGGACGCCCGTTGCGAAAATCGCCTCGCGGAGGATCTGCCGGGAACGCGCAAGAACTTCCGCGCCTTCATCCGCCCCGCCCTGGCGATGGCCGAACAACTCCACGCCCGCGGCGAGCTTCCGCTCTACGCCCAGATTCGCTGGGCGGCGTACCTGACGGGGGTCGGCCTTGCGCCCGGCGCTCCAGCCGATGGGCCCGGCGCTCTGCGCACCGCCTGGTTCGATCCGCCTGTGTGCGCGCTTATCGAGGAAATCGGCGATGCCATCGATCGCGCCTGCGGCTCGGCCACGGGGGAAACCTGCTTCCTCGCGGCGGGGGAGATATACGAAATAATCCGCCATCTTCTCACCGAGGAGGAGCTGGCCCAGGCGCGCGATTCCGTCCGGATGCCGGAGCTCGCCGAGGAGACGGTCGAAAACCCGGAGCTGGGACAGGAAAGCGAGGCCGGAGAACTTCAGGAGGAGATGCCGCGCGCCGAGGGGGAAAGCGGCGTCGAGCCCGAGGGCGAGTTCTTCGAACTCTCTCCCGAGGAAATGGAAAAGCTGGGGCACTGGGCCTCGCCCTGGTTCGAGAACCAGGGCAACAAGAAGGAAGTGCACCCGCGCGCCGATTTGCCCGACGAGCGCACCATCGTGACTCCGCTCGAGGGAAAATCCGAGGAATACCGGGCCATCGTGGACGGCGCGAGCAGCCACATCAAGGTACTCGCCACGAAGCTGCTGCAAATTATTCAGGAGCGCACCTACACCCGCTACAGCGGCGCCCACCGCTCGGGAAAACTCAACACCTCGAAGCTCTGGAAGCAGCGGCTCGGCAAGTACCGCCTCTTTCACCGCCGGGAGGAGCCCGAGCGGCTCGATGTGTGCTTCACTCTGCTGGTGGACGAGAGCGGAAGCATGAACCGCGAGTCGAAGTACCTCGCCGCGCGCGAGGCCACTATCTTCTTCGCCGAGGTCCTCGATCGCATCGGCGTTCCCTTCGAGATCATCGGCTACTCGACCGAGAGCTCCGAGGCGGCGATGGCGGCCGCTCTCGGCCATGTGCCGGCCTTCAAGTACCGCCACATCCGGCACTCACCCCTTCAGCACCGGGTGTACAAGGGCTTCGACGACCCCTTCGGCCGCATCAAGAACCGGCTGGTGAACATCTATCCGCGCTTCAACAACTGGGACGAGGAGCATCTCCTGTTCGCCTACCGGCGCCTCCGCAACCGGAGCGAAAAGGAGAAGATCGTCATCATCACCTCGGACGGCCAGCCGAACGGGGATGCTTCCCATCTCGTCCGCACGGTGGAGCGCCTCGAAAAGCTCGGGATACGCATCGTGGGGCTGGGAGTGGTGGACCCGTTCGTGGAGCAGATCTATCCGAACCACATCATCGTCAACGATCTCTCCCAGCTGACCGAGGAGCTGGTCGGCATCCTCCGGCAGGAACTCATCAAAGAGTCCGCCGCGGCTGTCATCCGATGAGGCGGCCGGACATCCCCCTGCGGGAGACGCTGGGACTCCGCCCCGGACAGATCCTCGCCGCGGTCGGCGGAGGCGGAAAGACGCGCCTCCTCGAGCAGCTCGCCGCCGAGTGCCGGGCGGCCGGATGGGCGCCGGTCCTTCTGACGACCACGACGAAGATGTTCGCGCCCGAAAACGGGGCGCCCCTCCTCCTCGGGGAGGCGGGCCTTCTTTCTGAAACCGTGGGCGGGATGAATGAAGCCGCGATCGCCCTTGCCCGGGCCCGCGTGGGTCCTGCCCCTGTGCCCGGCGCCCCCGGTCAAACGCGCATGAAGCTCGATGGCTTTGAGGCCGGAGAGATCGAATCCTTCCGCCGGGAGGCGGGCATGGTCCTTGTCGAGGGAGACGGCGCCCGCGGGCTTCCCATCAAGGCGCCGGGTCCCGGGGAGCCGGTCGTGCCCCCAGGGACGGATGTGGTCTTGGGTGTGATCGGCCTCGATGCGGTGGGCACCCCAATAGATGAGGCCCACGCGTTCCGGCCGGCCCTGCTGGCCGCGGTAGCGGGCCAGCCGCCTGGCAGCCCGATCACGGCCGAGACGCTCGGGCGCCTTGCCGCTCACCCGGCGGGCCTTTTCAAGGGCGCCCCCCCGCAGGCGCGGCGGATCCTGATCATCAACAAATCGGACCTATGCGAGGAACTGGAAAAAACCGCTGAAATTGCATATATTGTCTGGAACTTGGCTGGCGCCCCCCGCGGGCCGGTCTCGGGGATGGTTTTTACCTCCCGGATATCCTCTGCGGTGGAGTTGTCGGTGATGGTAAACTAGCCAGTCTTCAAACCTCTCTTTGTGAATGGGTGAAGCATGAGCAGGGACGTTTTCAAGGAAATGGTCGAACTCAAGGAGAAGGGCCAGCGCGGCGCGATTGTCACCGTCGTCGCCCGGCAGGGCTCGGCCCCCATGAGCAGCGACGCCAAGATGCTTGTCCGCGAGGACGGAAGTACGCTCGGGACCGTGGGCGGGGGATGCCTGGAAGCCGAGGCCTGGCAGACGGCGATGAATACCCTCAAGAGCGGCCTGAGCGAGAAACTCGAATTCGATCTGACCGCCGAGGATGCGGGTGACAGCGGCCACATTTGCGGCGGCACCGTGCACCTTTTCGTCGAGCCGTTCCAGGACTACGACATCAATCTCCTGAACGAGATCAACGACATCCGCACCGGGGGCGGAAGCGGCGTTCTCGCGACCGTGATTCAGGAAGGAAGCGGCGCATCCGGACCGATGTCATCGAAAAAAATGCTCTACCGGCGCGATGGGAGCTCCGAAGGCCAAATCCCCGGGTACGAGGCGGAAATCTGGCGCGAAAGCGGCCAAATCATGCGGCGTGGCCAGCCGGCCCTGTTGCATTTCGGCGGCGAGGAGATAGCGCCGGGCATCCGGCGTGGGCGTCCGGAGGAAGCCACCGAAATTTTCATGGAGCCCATCACGATCCAGCCCCTCGTCTACCTGATCGGCGGCGGTCACGTTTCGTTTTGCGTCGCGCAGGCGGCCCACCTGGCGGGATTCCGCATCGCCGTGGTCGAGGATCGGCCCGCCTTCGCCAACGCCGAGCGCTTTCCGATAGCCGAGGATTTCTACGTCGGCGAATTTCCCGGCGTTCTGGATGAGATCCCGGTGGATGAGTCGAGCTACATCACCATCATCACCCGGGGCCACACCGACGATGAGGTCGCCCTCGAATGGGCGCTCCGCACGCCCGCCCGATACATCGGCATGATCGGCTCAAAGAGCAAGGTCCTCCTGACCTACCGGCATCTTCGCGACAAGGGCTTCGATCGCGACGAGATCATTCAGCGGGTTCACGCCCCGATCGGCCTGGATATCGGGGCGGACACTCCGGGCGAAATCGGCATCGCCATCGCCGCGGAACTCATCCGGCACCGGCGAAAGGGCGACGCACCGGACAACCAGGCCATCGGAAGCAAGCGGGTCCAGCTTCGAAGGAGACCCTGAAGGTCCGGCCTGCCGCCATGCAGCCCCTCCCGCGGTTCATCCTGGGCTTTCTCCAGCTTTTCTTCCCCCGCAATTGCGCCATCTGCGAAACCGCCCTGCGGCCCGAAACCGCCGGGATGGTATGCGCGCCCTGCCTGGAGGAAATCGAATGGAGCACGCCGCCGTGGTGCCCCTGCGGCGGCAAGCCATTTGCCTCCCGGCTCACCCTCACCCACGCACCCGATCACCTCTGCGCCGACTGCCGCACCCATCCGCCCGCGTTCGACCGCGCCCGCGCGCTGGGCCTGCATGAGGGACACCTCCGCGACGCGATGCACCTCTACAAGTACCAGCAAGTCACAAAGATGTCCGACACCTTCGCACCCGCACTCGCCCGCCTCGCCCGCGAGGCGTTTTCCGACACGGTGGAAGGGACGGGCACGGCTGTCACTTTCGTCCCCATTCTTCCGGCGCGGTGGCGGCAAAGGGGCTTCGATCAGGCCGCGGTTCTCGGACAAAAAACCGCCCGGCTCCTCGGGCTGCCCTTTCTCCGAACGCTCGAGCGCACCGCCTCCGGCACTCCCCAAACCGGCCTCCGCGGCCGGGAGCGAAGAAGGAACCTCAAGCGCGCCTTTTCCGTCCCGGATGCCGCGCCGATCGAGGGAAAGCGCATTCTCCTCGTGGACGATGTCCTGACCACCGGAGCCACCGCTTCCGCCTGCGCGAATACCCTGAAATCCGCCGGCGCCCAAAGCGTGGATGTCCTCACGGTCTGCCACGTCCATCTCAAGGCCTATACGGGATGAATTCCCCTTTTCCGCCCAATTTTGCGGAAGTTCCCCTCGTTTTTTAGATAAATTCTGATTTATTCCGGATTCGCCCACTCGGATCACGGGAAAAGATTAAGCTATTTGTAGATTTCATAAGTTTTATATTGCGAGTTTTAGATGAAAAACATATTATAAATGGATTAGAAAATTTAGTATATCTAACCGTTTTTCTCAATATTGCAGAAAAAGTGGATATGGAAATTATCTTCAAGTTGGGAATAGATTTTGTTATGTGTTGTTAGCGAGGCTTGCATGAAATTTTCCGTCCGGGGAAATCTCTCAGGCGAATACCCTGTCCTGCGACTCTCGTGGGCCAACTCGATATCAATGGCATGGATCCAGCCTCCGGCACACAGGCGGTAGCCGTAGTCATCTTTTATTTTGGGCCTTTTGGGAACGGAAAGAGAGCACACCATGAAGCTGCGCCTTGAGAAGAATGACCGGGAAGCCATTGGCTCCCGCCTTCGCGAAATTCGGCTCTTCAACAAACTGGAACAAACGGAGCTGGCCGTGCGTGCGGGACTCTCTCAGGCCATCATCAGCCAATACGAAAATGGCCTCACCGAGGTCAGCCTCTCCTTCATTAAATTCCTGGCCGACAATTTTGGCATCTCGGGCGACTGGCTGATCTTCGGAGAGGGATGCTCGCCCTACGAAAAATCGCAGAAAGAGATTCAGGTCCAGCTCACCAGCCCATCCCAGGTTCAAAAAGGCGCCGCCAAAAATCCTTATTTCGGGGTGCCACTGGTCGATCCCAGGTCCGCCGCCTGCCCCGGCAAGGTGCGGACCGACAACATCTCCGAGTGGGAACTGGTCCGCTTCAAGGAGGCTGAGGGCCGGAACAACCTGGTGGCGATCGACATCAAGGCCGCCTGGGTGAAAAACATGGATTCCCCCCTCCACACGGGCGGGCGGATCATCATCGATCGGGACGATAAGAAAATCCGCCCCGACGCCTACTACGCCGTGAACACCGAACTCGGGAAAAAGAACCCCAAAGAGGCCGCCATCAACGCCATCCGCCGGCTGAATCTCAGCGGCGCCCGCCTGTGGTTCGTCGAGGATCATCCCCAGAAAGACTTCGACTTCATCGACCTGAAGGCCAAGGAGCGCCTCGATGACATCATCGTCGGCCGCGTGATCTGGATCTGGCAGAAACTCCCCTAGCCTTCGGCTTACCGATACCGCGCACCATCCGGGCCGCCAGCACCAGCGCGTCCTCCATGCTGGCGGCATCCGCCTTGCCCCTGCCCGCGATCTCAAACGCCGTTCCGTGCTCCACCGAGGTGCGCACGATCGGAAGCCCCAGCGTCACGTTCACCCCGCGGACG
The DNA here is from genome assembly GCA_027622355.1 of bacterium. Lineage (NCBI taxonomy): Bacteria > bacterium. The sequence goes on from JAQBZT010000025.1 coordinate 16,092, forward strand.
GCGGCCCGGCTTCCGTCCTTGAATTCAAAGCACAAGAGCTTCCCCGGGATATGGCCCTGATCGTGGTACATCGCCACCGCGCCGTCGTAGATCCCGCCCGCCAGCTTGGCGAAAACGATATCGGGCGATTCCGGGCCCCGGGCGTCAATGCCGGAAACTCGGGCCATCTCGATGGCCGGGGCAATCTCCTTCCCTTCTTCCTGGCCGAAAAGGCCCCCCTCGCCGGCATGGGGATTCAGCCCCGCCCCCCCGATGCGGGGCGGCCTGCCGTCGAGCGCGGCCAAGGCCTCGGCCAGAACGCGGATGACGCGCAGGATGTTCCCCTTCTTCACCCGGCGGAGGGCATCGCGCAAGGAAAGATGCGTCGAGAGGTGCGCGATCCGCACCCGGCCCTGCGCCAGCATCATGACGGGTTTGCCGCCGCACAGGTCCGCCAGCATCTCGGTGTGGCCCGGATAGGGATAGCCCGCCGCCCGGAGCGCCTCCTTGTGAATCGGGCCGGTCGCAATGGCGGCGGCGCGGCCCGCCTTCACCAGTTCGGCCGCCCGCTCGATATAGGCGCCCGCCGCCTTCCCGAGGCGCGCGCGCACTTTTCCGAAGACATGATCCCGCTTCTGGACATTCGCCAGATCGAGAACGGGCGTGGGCGAGGAGGCCCCCAGTGGCGCCCCGGAAATGTCCGCCGCCTCCACCGCCCGGAGCCGCCCCGGAATCCGCATCTTCCGGGCATGAAGGCGCAGCACCTCCAGATCGCCCACGATCAGCGGGACGCAGCAGCGCCG
>JAQBZT010000026.1 GCA_027622355.1 bacterium
CGAATCGTCCGCGAATTTCCGGCGCAGGTGATCCTGATGGGCGGGCCCTCCGATCAGGAGGATGCGCAGATGGTCGCGCGGCGCACGACGGTCGCCATGCTCGGAAAAAATCTTTTCGACCTGACGGGAAAGTTCCCCGATTTGCGCACCTTCATGGCGATGGCGAGCGAGTGTGCGCTTTTTGTGGGGAACGATTCGGGCCCGGGCCATATCGCGGCGGCGCTGGGGGTTCCCTTCGTGTGCACGTTCAGCGGGACGAACCATCCCGCCGAGTGGGGGCCGCGGGGGGAGCGCGTCGTTTTGATACGGAAGAAAATCGACTGCGAAGGATGCGGCCTCACGCTCTGCGATCACCACTCGTGCATGGCGGGGCTGGATGCCGACCCGGTTTACCAGGCGGTGAAAAAATGCGTATTGGCATAGATGCCCGGATGATCTCGATGAGCGGGATCGGGACCTACCTGCGGAACCTGACGGGGGGGCTGGCGCAGATCGGGGGGCGCCACAAATTTGTGCTGCTCCTTCGGCACTCCGATCGCGGCGATCTGCCCGCGCTCAGTTCGAACTTCACCATCGAGGAGGTGGAGGCGGCGCCCTACTCGCTGGCCGAGCAGTTTCAGGTCATGCGGGCCGTCTCCCGCCTGAAGCTCGACTTGATCCATCATCCCCATTATGCGGCCCCGCTCTTCGGGGGAACGCCCATGGTGGCGACGATCCACGATCTGATTCACCAGATTTTCCCCGAACACTGTCCCTCCCGCCTGGCCTGGCGGATGTCGTGGCTGCTGGCGCGGCGGACGGCGAGCCGGGCGCGGCTGATCCTCACCGTCTCCGAGCACTCCCGCAGGGATATCCTGACGCATCTGGGGGTGCCGCCGGAAAAAGTCCGGCTGACCTACAACTGCCTCCCGCTCGGCTGGGGAGAGGGGGAGCCGGCGCTGCCCCTTCCCGTTCTGGCGCTGGGCGAGAGGCCCTATTTCCTGCACGTGGGCAATCACAAAATACACAAAAATCTTTCTCTTTTACTCGAGGCATTCTCGCGGCTTGCGCCCCGGGAGAAGGGAATCCGCCTGGTCCTCACGGGCGAGCGCGGGGAGCTGGAGGCGGATTTGTCCCGGCTTCACCTGGAGGGGGACGAGGTGGTTTTTCTCGGCGATCTGCCGAACTCGGCGCTCGCCGATGTCTACCGCAAGGCGGTCGCCCTCGTGTTCCCCTCGCAGTACGAGGGCTTCGGCTACCCGCCGCTGGAGGCAATGGGCTGCGGCACCCCGCCCATCGTTTCGGATGCGGCCTCGCTTCCCGAGGTGGTCGGGGATGCCGGCCTTATCGTCCCGGTCGGAGAGGTGGCGCCCCTCGCGGAGGCCATGGAGCGGATATTGTCGGATGTGGAGCTGCGCCGGCGGCTCTCCGAGCGGGCGGCGGAGCGCGTCCGCGCGTTCTCGTGGCGAAACCTGGCCGAGAAAACGCTCAAGGCCTACGAAGATGCGGCGGATATCCCGGGATGAGGGCCTCGGGCGATATGTCCTCGAGCCGTGTAAGGCGGGAGCGGGAATTTCACGAGGCGCAAAGCGCGCGCCGGGCCGGGGAGATCTCCGGCGAGGCGCTGCGCTTCGAGGATCGGACCTGGCTGGATCATGAAGATTGGGTCCGCGATACTTTCGATGTGCTGGGAGATGTGCGGGACAAGTGGGTGCTGGACTATGGCGCGGGCGAGGGCTGGAGCTCGGTGATCCTCGCGCGGCGGGGGGCAAAGGTGGCGGCTTTCGACATTGCGCACGGAAACGCGCTGATGGCCTCCCGGCGCGCCGCGGCGAACGGGGTCGGGGACCGCGTCGCGCTCCAGGAGATGGCGGGCGAGCGGCTGGGTTACCGGAGCGGTGTTTTTCAAGCCGTCTACGGGAACGCCGTTCTCCATCATGTGGACCTCGAAGCGGCGGGGCGGGAACTCCTCCGGGTGCTGCGCCCCGGCGGGGTGGCGGTCTTCAGCGAACCCTGGGGGGGAAATCCCGTCCTCGAGTTCGTGCGCCGGCACGTACCCTACCGGGGGAAGGACCGGACGCCCGACGAGCGCCCCCTCCGGGTCGAGGATGTGGAGAAGCTTCGCGCCCTGTTTCCCACGCTCGAGATCAGGCCCTATCAGCTTCTCTCCATGATCCGGCGGCAGTTTCCGTGGCGGCCCTTGATTCGCGCCCTCGAGGCGGCGGATGGGCGGCTGCTCAAGCTTTTTCCTTCCCTCTGGCGGTATTGCCGCTATGTGGTCCTGGTGCTGCGGACGGAACGAACCTGATGCGGGTGGCGATCGTACATGACTGGCTCACGGGGATGCGGGGCGGGGAGAAATGCCTCGAGGTCTTTTGCGAGATCTACCCCGAGGCGGATATCTTCACGCTGCTCCATCTGAAGGGGTCGGTTTCGCCGCTGATCGAGCGCCACCGCATCATCACCAGCCCGATGCAGCATTTTCCCCGGGTGGAGCGGTACTACCGCCACATGCTGCCGCTGATGCCCTGGTTCATTCGGATGCTCGATCTCCGGGGCTATGACTTTGTCCTCTCGAGCAGCCACTGCGTGGCGAAGGGTGTCCGCCTCGATCCCGATGTTTTTCACCTCTGTTACTGCTACACCCCGATGCGCTACGCATGGAGCGCCTATGAGGATTACTTCGGCGGCGATCGGGTCGGGGCGCCGCTCCGATGGATTCTCCCGTGGGTGATGGAATACCTCCGGCGGTGGGACAACGAGTCGAACCGGGGGGTATATGAATTCGTGGGTATCAGCTACGCGGTGGCCGATCGCATCCGGCGCTTCTATCAGCGGGATGCCGACGTGCTCTACCCGCCGGTGGACACGGATCGCTTCCGCCCCCGCGGCGCGCCGGGCGATTACTATCTGATGGTGTCGGCGTTTGCCCCCTACAAAAGGGTGGACCTGGCGGTGGAGGCCTTCAACCGGCTCGGCCGGCCGCTCAAGATCGTCGGAACCGGCCAGGACTTCGAACGGGTGCGGCGGATGGGGAAATCCAACATCGAATTCCTCGGCTGGCAGGATGACGCCACCCTCGCCGAGCTTTACCCGGGCTGCCGGGCGTTCATCTTTCCGGGAGAGGAGGATTTCGGCATCACCCCGCTCGAGGCCCAGGCCTGCGGGCGGCCGGTCATCGCCTACGGTGCGGGGGGGGCGCTCGAGACGGTCCGCGCCCTCAACCAGGAGGATTTTTCCCCGCCGCCGGGCTTCGCCTCCTGGTCGCAGGGGGGTGAGGGGGCGCCGACGGGGGTATTCTTCGATCGGGCCGGCCCGGACGCACTCGCCGATGCCGTCCGCTGCTTCGAGGCGAACGAGGAGAAGTTTCTCCCCGAGGCGGCCCGCCAGCAGGCGGAGAAGTTCGGAAAAGCGCGGTTCCGCGAGGCGGCCCGGCGCCGCTTCGCCGAGGGACGGGCGGCCCACAAGCGGCGGCTGGCCGCGATCCAGGAATAGGGCGATGCTGAAAAAGTATGGCCAGATCAATGTGATCGTCTTGTTCGCCGGCGATGCCCTGGCGCTCTCGGCGGCGTGGTTTCTCGCCTATTTGATTCGCTTTCATGTGGGGATCATCCCGCTCCGGCGGGGCTTCGTCCCGGCCTCGGAATACATGGTTCTCCTTCCCGTCGTGTGGGCGGCCTGGCTCCTGTCCGCCCGGATCACCCATCTCTACCTGCACCGCACCGGCCTCAAAAGCACCGAGGAGATCGGACGGCTGACGCACACGATGGCCTGGGCGGTGATGATGCTCATCGCGCTGACGTTTTTCTTCCGCGAGCAGAGCTACAGCCGGGTGATGGCGGTATATTTCATGGTGCTGGGACCTTTCTTCCTCTTTCTCGTGCGGCGCTTGGCATGGTCCCTCATCCGCAAGCTCCGGCGGAGGGGGGTGGACATGCGCCGGATCCTCATCGTCGGGACCGGCGGGGCCGCCCGGAAGATGGCCGAACTCCTGCGGGCCCACCGCTATCTCGGGTTCGAGCTGGCGGGCTGCCTCGCGGAAAAAGAGGGGGGTGGCGCAGGGCAGCTGAGCCTGCCCGTTTTGGGCGCGCTGGGGGACGCCCCCCAGGTGGTCGAGCGCGAAAACATTGCCGAGGTGTATGTGGCCCTGCCCGCTTCCGAGCGGGCGTCCCTCGATGGTCTTTTGGACTCGCTCGCCGATTCGAGCGTTGATCTGCGCCTGGTTCCCGATGTGGTGGACTTCATGCGCCTGAACGCCGGCATCGAGGATTTCTCCGGGATTCCGATCATCGTCCTCTCCCAGTCCCCGCTCCTGGGGTGGAACCGGCTGGTCAAGCGGCTGATGGATGTGGTGATGGGGACGCTGGCGCTGGCTCTCCTGAGCCCGGTGATTTTGATCGTGGCCGCGCTGGTGAAGCTGACGAGCCCCGGCCCCCTCTTTTATGTGCAGGAGCGGATGGGCCTGGACGGCGTTTCCTTTCAGATGTACAAGTTCCGTTCCATGAAGGTGGATGCCGAAAAGGAAACCGGCGCCGTTTGGGCCCGGCCGGACGATGACCGGCGGACCCCGGTGGGTGCCTTCCTCCGCCGGACGAGCCTGGACGAACTCCCGCAACTGTTGAACGTGATCCGCGGCGACATGAGCCTGGTCGGGCCCCGTCCCGAGCGGCAGGTGTTTGTCCAGAATTTTCGCAAGTCGGTTCCCGGCTACATGCTCCGGCACAAGATGAAGAGCGGCATCACCGGCTGGGCCCAGGTGAACGGCTGGCGCGGGGACACCTCCATCGAAAAGCGCATCGAGTTCGACCTGTTCTACATCGAGAACTGGTCCCTGGGGTTCGATCTCAAGATTATGTGGATGACCCTCTGGAAAGGGTTTGTGAACGAGAACGCCTATTAAGGCTTCATGAAGCAGAAGGGGGGAGGGAAGCGTGGCAGCCGGCCCAGGTGAAGTGATCGCGGTGATACCTGCCAGATGGGCGTCCACCCGCTTCCCCGGGAAGCCGCTCGCCGATATCGCGGGTCGCCCGATGATCGAGCATGTCTACCGGAAGGCGTCCCAGGCCCGGCTCATCTCGCGTGTCATCGTTGCCACCGACGATGAGCGGATCTTCGAGACGGTGCGCGCCTTCGGCGGCGAGGTCCAGATGACGCGGGCGGATCACCCCAGCGGGACCGACCGGGTGGCCGAGGTGGCCGCCGGGCCCTGCGGGGAGGGCGCAATCGCCATTGTGAACGTCCAGGGGGATGAGCCGCTCATCGAGCCCAAGAGCATTGACGGGGCGGTGGCCCCCTTCCTGGCCGAAAACCCGCCGGATATGTCCACGCTGGCCGTTCCGCTGGCGGGACCGGAAGCTTTTTTGGACCCGAACGTGGTAAAAGTGGTGGTGGCTGCGTCAGGTGATGCGCTGTATTTTTCGCGCGCGCCGATACCCTTTGCGCGCGATCGGCTCGGAAGCGAACAGGCCCGGGCCGAGGCGCTTGCCGATGGATGGGAGACGCTCTCTCCCCGGCCGCTGAAGCATCTCGGCCTCTACGCCTACCGGCGCGATTACCTGTTCCGTCTGGCGAAGCTTCCGCCCACCCGTCTCGAGCAGGCCGAAAAGCTCGAACAGTTGCGCGCCCTCGAAAACGGGGCGTCCATCAGAGTCATCGTGGTCGAGGAGGACTCCATCGGGGTGGATGTCCCCGAGGACCTTGTCCGGCTGCAGTCGAATCGGGCATTGTATGCCGCGTTGGAGGAGGAGGTACGGCGTTGGCCAAGTACATCTTCGTAACGGGCGGTGTCCTCAGCTCTTTGGGGAAGGGCCTCTCCTCCGCCTCGATCGGCGCCCTCCTGGAGGCGCGCGGCCTCAAGGTCACCCTGCAAAAATTCGACCCCTATCTGAACGTGGACCCGGGCACGATGAGCCCCTTTCAGCACGGCGAGGTGTTCGTCACCGACGATGGGTCGGAGACCGACCTTGATCTGGGCCACTACGAGCGCTTCACCCACGCCCGCATGGGCTCGAATAACAACTTCACCGCCGGCTGGGTATACAATTCGGTCATTACCAAGGAGCGCGCCGGAGAATATCTCGGGAGAACCGTCCAGGTCATCCCGCACATCACCGATGAGATCAAATCCTGCTTCCGGGCTGTGGACAAGGGCGAAGATGTGATCTTGTGCGAGATTGGCGGGACGGTGGGCGATATCGAGAGTCTTCCGTTCCTCGAAGCCATCCGCCAGTTCCGCTACGATCTCGGCGCCGCGAACGTGCTGCAGATTCATGTCACCCTGGTCCCTTTCATCAAGGCATCCGAGGAGCTCAAGACGAAGCCCACCCAGCACTCGGTAATGAAGCTCCGCGAAATCGGCATCCAGCCTGACATCCTTCTCTGCCGCACGGAGATCCCCCTCGGCGATGAGCTGAAGCGGAAGATATCCCTTTTCTGCAACGTGCCCCCCCGGGCGGTCATCACGGCGATTGACGTGCAATCGATCTACGAGGTCCCGCTGAAGTTCAACGAAGAGGGCCTGGATCAGATCATCGTGGAGCATCTCGGCCTCAAGTGCGCGAAGAGCCCCGATCTGTCCGTCTGGCAGGAGATCGTCCGCAAGAGCAAAGAGGACGCCGTCCAGACGAACATCGCCATCGTCGGCAAGTACGTGGACCTGAAGGAATCCTACAAGAGTCTTTCCGAGGCGCTGGTCCACGGCGGGCTGGCGAACGACACGAAGGTGAACCTCTTGTACGTGGACAGCGAGGAGATCGAGGCCAAGGGCGCCGCACCCCTGCTGATTGACGCGCACGGGATTTTGATACCGGGCGGCTTCGGCGAGCGGGGGATCGAGGGCAAGATCGAGGCCATCTGCTATGCCCGCGAAAAGCTTGTGCCTTTTTTCGGGATTTGCCTGGGGATGCAGTGCGCCATCATCGAGTTCGCCCGCAGCGTCGGGGGGCTCGAGGGCGCGAACAGCGCCGAGTTTTGCAAAAATACCCCCCATCCGGTCATCAGCCTCATGGCGGATCAGGAGTACATCGAGAAGATGGGCGGGACGATGCGGCTCGGCTCCTATCCGGGGATCCTGCGTCCCGGCTCGCTGGCCTCGAAGGTCTACGGGGAGAGCGATCGTTTCGAGGAGCGCCACCGGCACCGCTACGAGGTGAACAACGACTACCGCGAGGTGCTGGAGAAAAGCGGCATGATGTTCAGCGGCCTGTCGCCCGACGAGCGGCTCGTGGAGATGATTGAACTTCCCGCGCATCCTTTCTTTTTGGGATGCCAGTTCCACCCGGAGTTCAAGAGCACACCCTATGCGCCGCATCCGATTTTTTCGACCTTTATCGCCGCCGCGAAAAAGGCGCGGGGCGAGCTGTTCGCCTGAGCGGTTTGTCCCGTGCTGTCTGAGGGCAGCGAGGAGTGGGTGGCGGTTTTCCAGAGTGAATGGCCCCGGAGTGAGCGGCCGTGAGAGCGATGAGGACAATTCAGGTTGGTAATGCCCGCATCGGCGGGGGGGAGGGTTTCGCCCTGATCGCCGGCCCGTGCGTGATCGAGAGCGAGCAGTTGACGCTCGAGTGCGCGGCCGCGGTCAAGGCCGCCGCGGAAGCGGCCGGTATCCCTGCGGTATTCAAGGCGTCCTTCGACAAGGCCAACCGGAGTTCCGCACATTCCCCCCGCGGGCCGGGCATCGCCGAGGGCCTGAGGATTCTCGCCGCCGTCCGGGAGGCCACCGGGCTTCCGGTCCTCTCGGATGTGCACACGATCGATGAGGTCGAAATGGCCGCCGAGGTCCTGGACGTTCTCCAGATTCCCGCCTTTCTCTCCCGCCAGACGGATCTGATACAGGCCGCGGGCCGGACCGGGAAGCCGGTGAACGTGAAGAAAGGACAGTTCCTCGCCCCCGAGGACATGGTGAACGTGGTGCGTAAGCTCCTCGATGTCGGCTGCGAGCAGATCCTCCTCACCGAGCGGGGCACCTCGTTCGGCTACCGGACGCTGATCTCGGACATGCGGGGGCTTGTCGTGATGCGGGAGAGCGGCTTCCCCATTGTCTTCGACGCCACCCACAGCGTGCAGTCGCCCGGCGGCCTTGGCGAGCGCAGCGGCGGGGATCGGGCCATGGTGGCGCCGCTGGCGCGGGCCGCGGCGGCGGTCGGGGTGGATGCCTTTTTCATCGAATGCCACCCGCGGCCCGATGAGGCGCTCTCCGATGGCCCGAACATGATCGCCATGGACGATCTTCTTCCTCTTCTCCGTACACTTCTCGCCATTGACGCCGCCCGCCGGGGGGGCTGAGAGAAGATGGGGTTTCCCCGCGGTTTTTTGAGAGCTCTTGCCGTTTTTCTGCTGGTCCCACTCCTTGCAACTTGTGCCCGCTATGTCCCGATACCCTGGCGGGATGTTGCCGGGGAGGGGCTGCGGGTCGAATCGATCGGGAGGGAGCTGACGGCCTCGCTGGAGGCGGGCCTTCGCGAGGCCTGGATGAAGGAGGCGAGCGAAAGGAAAGCGCCTCTGCGAAAGGAGCCCCTTCGTATCGTGATCGCCGCTTTTTCCGAGGCGCGGACAGAGGTTCGCACCGTCCTCAGCGGACGGATCGAGCGTGCCGTCCGGGCGGCGCTTTCGCGCTCTCCATTGTTTGAGATCGTGGATGGCGGCGCGGGCGTTGCCTGGCAGGAGGCGTATCAGGGAAGACCGGCATCCCATCCCACGGATGGCTTTGCGGAGGTGGACCCGGTTCTGCCCGGCAACATTCAGGATGAAATCACCCTGAGCACCCTGGCTGGACTCTCTCCGAAGACGGTCCGGCGTAAGCTCGCTCTCGCCCTCGATTCCGGTCATCCCAACGAGGGTCTCTGGCACCAGGCACGGAAGGGCGTCTACGGGGCGGGGACGGCAATCCAGGCCGCCGAGATCTTCGATGCGGAGGCGGTGGTGTTCGGCACCTATGCGCTCGGCCCGGAGCGCATCCGGATCTGGGCGGGGCTCGTGAAAAACGAACCGTCCACGACATCGTATTTTCAGAAGGAGTTGGCTGACCTTTTCGGGGAAGCCGAGCGGGAGAAAAAAACCCGGGACTACTGGGCCCGGTCGCGCGCGAGTCTGCCCCGGCGGGGAATTCCCCCGGAGTGGCTGATGGAGAGGCTTCTTCCCCGGCCCCGCCTTCCTCCCCGGAATCCGCTCTATTGGGCCGTGCCCGCTTTCGAGGTCCTTTTCGAGGGGATTGATCTGGACGGGCGGCGGTTCCCGATTCCATCGAACACAGTGGTGGGGCCGAAATCCCAGGTCGTTGGGCGAGTTGGGGTCGGCGAGGCTCATTATGTGTACGGCTTTTCTATCGATGAGACCGGCCGCACGGACACAGTCCTCTCCAAGCCCGGTCAAGCAGAGCCGGTGCATGTTCTCCCGGGAAAAGTTAAGTACTTTACCGCCCGCCTCCTGCCGGCGGGCCGCTCGTTCCGCGTGTTCTTCTTCTCCGCACGCGAGAGCTTCGCGCCCGCGCCGTTGATGGAGAAGGCCCGCCGCCGCTTTGGGTTTGTCCCCGCCGCTCCGGGCCAAGGGCGCGTCCGGCGAAGCTGGTTTCTTCCGGCGGGTCAGGAGAAGTTGATTTTGGATAAGCGCTGGGATCAGAAGGTTTTCTGGTTCGTTCGAACGGAATCCCCCTAGAAGGATTTTTCCGGTTTTCCCGGTTATCTGATAGGATGGGGAGTATTCCTGATGGTGGCTTCGCCGGTGCGCGGCAGCGGCGGGGTGCTGAGCCATTTTCATTGGGGACGATCCATGACCTCCTTTAAGATTCCCGCCTTTCCGGAAGCCGGTACCTCCTTTTGCTGCTCCGAAGTCCGCATGGAGGGCACCCTTCGCTTTTCCGGTAAAATCCTTTTTGACGGCTTCTTCAAGGGAGAGATTCGCGGAGATGGGAGGTTGGAGACCGGGGCGAAGGCTCGGACGGAGGGCCGAATCGTTGCCCGCGAGATGATCCACCGAGGAGAGAGCTTGGGGGATCTGATCATCTCCCATCGCCTCGAGCTCGACGCGGGCGCCTTCCACCAGGGGGATGTGGAGGCCAAACGCATCCGTATCAACCCCGCCTCCCGCCTCGAGGGCGCTCTCCGGATGCCGGGGATCGTGCCCGATACCCCCAAAACCCCCAGGAAAAACAACCTTTTGCTCCTCTCCGCCGCCGGCGTGGCGATTTTCCTTCTGGCCGGAGGGATAGCGACGACATCGGCCGGCGCCCGGCTCTTCGATCGCATTCAGGCCGGCATCGGCATCCTCCGGGAGGCGGCCGCCCGGCCGCGGCAGGCCTGGTCCTATCTGCTCTCCCGCGCGGGACGTGTGGACAAGAGTGCGGACGCGCTTTTCGCGCGCTCGGTGCGTCAGGAGCAGGAGGGCAATCTGGAGGGCGCGGCCGAGGCACTTCGCGAAATTCTCCAGGCGGGCGGATCGCGGACCACCGAGGCCCGCTACCTTCTCGCGAAGATTCTCCTCCGCACGAACCGCCCGGATGAGGCGCGCAAAGAGATCGAACAGCTTTTGCGGGAGGTGCCGGGCCACATCGAGGGAGTGGTCCTTCTGGGTGATCTGCATGCGAAGGCGGGCCGCCTCGATCAGGCGGCGCTCTTCTACGGCCGGGCGCTTCGCAGCGACCCGGAGGATGTCGTTCTCCGCCGCCGGCTCGCCCAGGGGAACGCCATGCTGGGGAAGGCGCGCGGGAAGCGGACGCCGCTCCCCCTCGTCTCAGAGGGAGTGCTTCTGGTGGAGGCGGAAAAGCTCATCGCGGAGAAGAGGCCGCCCCAGGCGGTCAAGATACTGGAGGCGGGTCTCCAGAGCCTCCCCAAGAGCGCCCGGCTGCGCTACCAGCTGGGGGCGGCCTATCTGTTGATGGGCGAGAAGGACAAGGCCATCGCCGCCTACCGGGAGGTGATTGCGCTCTCGCCGGACTGGATGGACGCCTATGTCCGCCTGGGTGCGCTGTATGAGGCGGGCAGCCGGGATTCCGAAGCCATCTCGCTCTACCAGCGTGCTGCCACGCTCGACGCCTCCGGGGTGGATATGGTGCTCCGCGTCGCCGACTTGCATCAGCGCCAGAGGCGCTTTGATCAGGCCCAGGAAATCCTCCTGAAGCTGCAGAAAGCCCACCCCGAATCCATCAAGGTCCTGGTCGCCTACGGCAACCTGTTGTGGGAACGCAAGCGTTTGGATGAGGCGAGAAAGGTTTTCGAGGAAGTCCTCCTCCGCAATCCGAACAGCGGCGAGGCGCTCAACCGCCTGGCGTGGCTCCACGCCATGAGGGGCGATGATCTGGATCGGGGCATCGAGCTCTCGAAGCGCTCGCTCGAGGTTCGGCCCGACACCCCGGCCTATCTCGACACGCTGGCGGAGCTGTATTACAAAAATAGTGAACCTTTGAAGGCCATACCGCTCATACAGCGTGCTATCACCACAGAACCTGGCAACCGCTACTTTCGGACGCAGCTTGAGAAGTTCAAAAGAGCGAGCCGTTGACCCCCTCTGGAGGGAGTTTTCTTATGAGGAAATTTCTTTGGGCTATTTTTTTCGCCTTGACCCTTCTGAGCGGTTGCACGACCATACGGAAAGCAATTGACGATCTGATTGAAAGCGAGGTTCCCAAAAAGCAAGAGCGTCTGGCTCTTGTACAGGCGAGATATTCCGTGCCAGGGGGGTGACATGGGGCTTCTGACCGTATCGAGGGAACTGGGAAGCGGGGGCGACGTCATCGCCAAAAAAGTGGCGAATGCCCTGGGGTGGAAGCTGCTCGACAACGATGGATTTGCAAACGCTGCCCAATCCTACGGCTATGTCCGCTCTGAGCTGGAAAGGGTGGACGAGCGCCGGCCGGGGCTGGTGGACCGCTTCTTCCGCGACCGCCAGCTGGTCTACCTCGATATCATGCGCGCCATCGTGTACGAATCGGCCCTCAATGACAATTGCGTGATTCTGGGCCGCGGCGCCTATATCCTCCTCAGGGAAATCCCGGGTGTGTTCCGGGTCCGCATCGTGGCCTCCCCGGAGTCCAGACGGAAGCGCCTGGTGGCGAACGAGGGGGTTTCTCCCTCCCTTGCGGAAGAATTCCTCCTCCACAACGACCGGGAGCGCATGTCCTATACGCGGTATTTTTTCGACGCCCGCTGGGGAGATCCGAAAGACTTCGACATTGTTCTCAATACCGGGTACATTGATGAGGATGCAGCGGTGAATGTTCTGGTGTCCGCTGCGGGCCGGCTGGCCCTGGCTTCCGCCCATCCGGGGGATTCCGAAAGGCTGCAGAATCTTACTTTCGCCCAACGCATCAAAACCGCCCTAATGACAGACGATCGAATCGACGCGAGCGGGATCTCGGTGGAATGTTCTGCTCCGGGCAAGGTACTCCTGCATGGACGCGTCAACAGCGACGAGGAAAAGAGGTTGGCCGAGGAAATTGTCCGGGGAGCTTCGGGAGTCCATGAGATACAGAGTGATTTAATCGTTATGCCGCCCATCGAAGGCTGGTATCCGGTATGAGAGAAGATACGGGAAGAAACGCGGTGACAGGCCCCCTCGATGGGATATCCGTTGCCGGAGAGAGGCGGCTCCTGGCCGTGGCGCTGGTGCTGCTACTGCCCGGTTGCGGGCTCGTGGTGTCCCAGAGTGCCTACGAGAAAGATCAGAAGGTCATCAAGGAAGAAACGCAGGGCATGCGCCAGCAACTGCTCGTGCATACCCGGACGCTGGCCCAGCACGGAAAGGCCATCAACGAAGTCCGCTTCCAGATTCGTGACGCCATCTCCGGGGTCGACAAAAAAGTCGGCGAGGTGCAGGCCGATTTCCGCGATCTGAAAGAGGAGATGAAGAAGATGGGGGGAAGGCGGGCGCCCGCCGCGCGTGCCCCCCGGAAAGCCGCCGGGCCGGGCAGCCGGCAGATGGCGAAGGGCTATTCCTCAGGCGCCGTGATGATGATTCGCCGGACCTACCGCGGGCTGCCCCTGAACTACGCCGGCGGCTACCAGGCCCCGCGCGGAAAACGGTTCCCCTACCGTCTCCCGCCCGGCACGCGTGTCCGCGTTCTCTCGTCTGATCGCCGCGGCTTTACCCGTGTCGAAGTGCTCTCCGGCCGGTGGCGAAAGAAAAAGATGTGGGTCCGCACCATTTGGCTGATGGCAGAGCAGAAGAGCCGGAAGGGATCACGCACCCTGAGCACGAAGGAGAGAAGCTGAGGGCGCAAGCGCGTCGCCGGCGGGGTCAGATTTTCTCCAGAGCCTGCGCCAGGTCCGCGCGCAGATCTTCGTAAGCCTCCAGTCCCACGGAATAGCGTATGAGCCCGGGCGGAATGCCCCGCTCCCGGGCGCCCTCCAGCCCGAGGTCGGCGTAGGCCATCCGGGCATGGTGTTCGACCTGGCTCTCCGTCCCCCCGAATCCCGCTGCCAGAACCGGAACATCGAGCGCATCCACCAGCTTGTCCGCCGCCTCGGGGCCGCCTTCGAGTTCGAAGCTGAGCAGTCCCCCGAAAGCGCCGAGGTAGCGGCAGGCGGTTTCATGGTCCGGATGCCCGGCGAGTCCCGGGTAGTGCACCTTCCAGACGCCCTTGCAGCCGCTGAGAAACTCGGCCAGCCGCAGCGCCGTTTCGCTCTCGCGCTCCATCCGCACCGCCAGCGTTTTCATCCCGCGATCGAGGAGGAAGGCCTCACTCGGGCTGGCGATGGCCCCGAGGAGGGCCTGCTGCTCGCGCAGGGCCTCGATGAGCGAGGCACTGCCGGAAACGGCGCCCGCAATCAAGTCATTGTGCCCCGAAAGGTATTTCGTTCCGCTGTGCACCACGAGATCAGCCCCGTGCTCCAGCGGACGGAAAAGAATGGGCGAGGCGATCGTGGCGTCCACGACGAGGCGGGCCTTGCGGGCGCGTGCCCAATCGGCGATCCGCCCGATGTCGGGAAACCGCAGGGTGGGATTCGACGGGATCTCGGTGAACAGCAGCCGGACCGGGCCCTCGGGAACCGCATCCAGGGAGGCCAGATCGTTCCCCGCCGTGAAGTGAAACTCCACGCCGTAGCGGGCGAGAATCCGCTCGGCGACATCCCGGCTGTGGCGGTAGGTCTCTCCCATGAAGACGGCGCGCGCTCCGGGAGCGAGGAGAGCGATGAGCACCGCTGAGACCGCCGCCATGCCACTCGCGAAAAGGAGGGAGGCCTCGGCCCCCTCCAGGCGGGCAAGGCGGCTTTCCGCCGCCGTGAGCGTGGGGTTTCCATAGCGGCCGTAAAAATAGCGCTCCTGCCCCTCCCCGCCGTGAAAGGCGGCCAGCTCGGCGGCGCTCTCAAAGAGAAACGTCGCCGACTGGAAGATGGGCGGAGAGAGGGCGCCTCCTACTTGGCGCCGCTCCTTGCGCGTCTCGCGCGGGGGCGACAACTTGCGCTTTTTTCCGTCTGATGGCTCTGGCATCGGGATTCCTGTTGCTGGATCGGTTCAGGTGGCGACGGCCGCGCTCAACTCACGCTCGACCGCCGCCTGGACCGCGGACAAATCATTTGGCAGCTCAATCGGGGCGTTGGCGTAGCGGCTCAGCACGCCCGCGATCTCCTGCTGATGGTATTTAATTTTGAATTCGGTGAATTTGAGCCCGTGCGCAGTGGAGATGACGACCACCCGATCCTGTGGCCGCACCTCGCCGCGCGCCGACACCTTCTGAAGGGCCGCCAGGGCGACGCCGGTATGGGGACAGCTGTACATTCCCGTCCGGTCCGCCTGGGCGGCCGCGTTGGCCAGCTCATCCTCGGAGGCCTGTTCGACGATCCCCTCGAATTCCTGGAGGATTTTGACCGCCCGGGGATAGCTGACGGGGTTTCCGATCTGGATGGCCGAGGCCAGGGTGGGCAGGGCCTCTCCCGGCTCGAGTCCGTCCTTGAAATTTTTCAGATAGCTGCGGTAGAGGGGATTGGCGTTTTCCGCCTGGGCGCAGATGATGCGCGGAAGCCGGTCGATGATGCCGACATCCTTGAGCTGGAGAAATCCCTTGCCGAGCGCGCTCACGTTGCCGAGATTGCCGCCGGGGATGACGATGACGTCCGGCACCTCCCAGTCGAACTGCTGCATCAGCTCGATGCTGATCGTCTTCTGCCCCTCGATGCGCAGGGAGTTCATGCTGTTGGCGAGGTAGATCCCCTGGTCCTCGCACACCTTCTGGACGATCTGCATGCAGCCGTCGAAATCGGTGTCGATGGACATCACCTTGGCGCCGTTGGCGATGGGCTGGATGAGCTGGGCGAGTGAAACCTTGTCCTTGGGGAGAAAGACGATCGCCGGGATGTCGGCCGAGGCGCAGTAGGCGGCGAGCGCGGCCGAGGTGTCGCCCGTCGAGGCGCAGGCCACCGCCCGGATCTTTCTCCCGTCCGCGATCATCTGCCGGACGGTCGAGATGAGAACGGTCATCCCGAGATCCTTGAAGGATCCGGTGTGGCTGTTACCGCACATCTTGATCCACAGATCGGGAATGCCCATCTCCTGGCCGATGCGGGTCGCCTGGAAGAGGTTGGTCCCCCCCTCGTAGAAGGAAACGATGTTTTCGTCCTCGATCAGGGGACACACCCATTCCTTCTTGCCCCAGACCGCGCTGCCGTAGGGGAAGACGTTCCGCTTGTAGCGGTCATCGAAGATGTGCCGCCATTCGGAGGCGCTTCGCTGGCGCAAGGCGTCGATGTCGTGGGTGACATCGAGCAGGCTCCCGCACTCGCGGCACAAGTAGATGGCCTCGAAAATCGAGTACCGGGCCTCGCACTCGGGGTTGATGCACTGAAACCAGCAGTTATAGTCCATCGCCCACCCAAAAAGACGCGGAAATACAGGTTCCGTAAAATGACCGTCCGATTATTCCAGAGCCAAGCGGGTCTGGCAACGAAGAGCCTCCGGCGCGCTCTCCGCTAGGCCGGGGAGGCTTCGGTTTCCGGCGGCGCGGCGCGGGTTTCTCTCTCGCGGATGAGGCTGACGATTACCGCGGCCTGGAGGCAGAGGTAGGCACCCAGGGCGAACGCCATGTTGTAGCTTCCCGTCGCATCGAAGATGTAGCCGCTGAGCCAGGCACCCAGGCCCGAGCCCAGCTGGTGGCTCAGCGAAATCAGGCCGAAGAGCACCCCTACGTTCCGCGCACCGAAAAAATCCCCCGTCAGCGCCGAGGTCAGCGGCACGGTGGCGATCCACGATAGGCCGATCATCATCGGCACCACCCAGACCGTCAGGTCATTTTTGAAGAAGATGAAAAGGATGAAGCCCAGCCCGCGGAAGATGTAGACAAGGCTGAGCGGCACCTTCCGGCCCAGTTTGTCGGAAATGGGCCCGATGATGAGCACTCCCAAGGTGTTCAGCGCCCCGCCGAGCGCAAAGGCCGAGGCGGCCGTCGTCGAGGTAAAGCCGACATCGGTCGCAAAGGGGATCCAGTGAACGGCCATGATCGTCACCGTAAAGCCGCATGTAAAAAAGCTGGCGACGAGAAGCACGAAAGGGATTTTGTGCAGGCACTCCACCCACGGCAGATCGTAGGGAACATACCGGATGGCGCCGCCCGCGGATGGCTTCGACTTGGCCTCCTCCTCACCCGCCTGGCGGTTTCGAATGACGAGCGTGCACAGGGGAATCATGACGGCCAGAAGTCCGATGCCCGCCCAGAAAAAGGTGGATCGCCAGCCGA
>JAQBZT010000027.1 GCA_027622355.1 bacterium
TCGGGTTCCCGCTGGCCCCGATGATCCTCGGCGTCGTCCTGGGCACGATCGCCGAGGTCAACCTCAACCGCGCCTACATGAGCGACCCGAATCCGATCTATTTCTTCACGCGGCCCATCTCGCTCTTTTTCGTCATCTTCGCCGCCATCTCGCTAATCTTCCCCTTCTGGCAGCGCCACCGCGCGATGAACTGGACCCAGTTGTTCCCGGCGGCGAGCGTCGCCGCGCTCTCCCTCCCGTTCTGGATCAGCCCCGGCCCCCTCAAGCTGATCGGCCTCGCCCTGCTGGCGATCGGGCTCTTCATGGGGTGGCGAAAAATCCGGAATGGGCCGACAATTCCCCCTGAAACCGCCCGCTAAGCCCCCGGCAGGAGCAATCTTTTGAACAAACGATGGCTCTGGCTGCTGCCGCCCCTGGCAGCCTTCCTGATCTACATCCCGGCGCTGAGCGGGGAGTTTGTCTGGGACGATCTGTTCATCCAGCAGGATCTTCTTCCCCAAATCGACGCTTTCTGGAAAGTTTTCCTGCCCTACGACGCCTACGGCCTCAAGCGGTTCAACTCGCTGTGGACGGCGACGCACAAGCTCGACGAATTCCTGAACAACGCCATCGTCGGAATGAAATCCGGCCCGCTGGACGCCGCAAGAGCCTTCATCCCCCACCTGACGGGGCTTCTCCTCCACGCCGCCGTCACATACTTCGTCACCCTGCTCGCCTGGGCGCTTCTTCGGGAGATGCCCCGCCGGATGGAGGGCACGCTGGCGGCGGGGCTGATCTTCGCGCTCCATCCCATTCACGTGGAGGCCGTGGCCTGGATTGCCGGCCGCACCGACTCGCTGGCGGCGCTTTTCCTGATCCCCGCCCTTTTGCTCGGGATGCGCTATCTGAAGCGGAAGGAGCCGTCCGCCCTCGCGGGCGCCGGGGTCTTGTTGTTTCTCGCACTGCTCTCCAAGGAGGTGGCCTACTCCGCCGCCATCCTGCTTCCCGCCCTCTACCTGCTGGCTTCCCCGGGAGGGGGCGCGCCTCTCAAGGCAGGGCGCCGCCCCGCCGCGGCGCTGGGCCTCGTCTTTCTCGCCGCCATGGGGGGGTATCTCATCCTCCGCTCCGCCATGGGGGCGGGGGTGGGCAGCCCCCGGCTCTACGATTTTTCCGCATCCTTCCTGCGGATTCTCTCGGCCCTCGCGCTCTACTTCCAAAAATCTCTCATCCCCTGGCCGCAGTTGAACTTCATCACCACGCTCCCCGGCCTAGGGTTCACCCTTCTCATGTGGGCCGCCGGGCTGGCCGCCCTCGCCTTCGCCCTCTGGAAATGGCGGGCAGGATTTGCGCTCTATCTGCTCGCCATTGTCTGGTTCGGCGCCACCCTCGCCCCCGCCCTTTTCGTGACCGTGCTGCAGGACTCCCCCTTCGCGGCCGCCGAAAGATATCTCTACCTGCCCTCCATCGGCATCTCCCTCTGGGCGGGCGGCGTCCTCGGCCAGCGCCGGGAGCCGAAATGGAGCGCCGCCCTCCTCGCGGGCATCACCGCCCTCTCCCTGATCTACGGCTACGGAACCGTGCAGCGGATCGGCGTCTGGCGGAGCGATCAGACGCTCTGGGAAAACGCGGTGCGCAACGAACCCAGCGGCCGGGGCGCCGCCTACGCCTACAACAACCTGGGCGCCGCACTTCAAAAGGAGGGAAAGCGCGAAGCCGCCCTCTCGAACTACCGGAAAGCCATCCGGATAGACCCCGCCTACCCGCTGGCCCATTTCAACCTCGGGAGCGCGCTTCAGAAAGCGGGACGGATCGAACAGGGTGAGGACAGCTACCGCCGGGCACTCGATCTCGATCCGCGCTACTTCAAGGCCTACGTCAATCTCGGAAGCATTCTCGTCAAAAAGGGAAGAATCGAGGCGGCCATTTCCCTCTACCGCCGCGGCCTGGCGCACGGCCCGCACCGGGCGGACCTTCACTACAACCTCGGCAATGCGCTCTGGGCCGGTGGGAGAAAATCGGAGGCGATCCTCAGCTACCGCAACGCCATCCTCGAAGCGCCCCGCCACGCGAACGCCCACATCAACCTGGGCAACGCGCTGATGGCGATCGGCCGGCCCGAAGAGGCCGCCGCCGCCTTCCGGGAGGCGCTGGCCCTTCAGCCGAAGAGCGCCATCATCCACTTCAATCTGGCGGGCGCGCTCGGCGAGATGGGCCGCCGGGAAGAGGCGGACGAATTTCTCCGCAAAGCCATCGAGCTCGACCCGAAGCTGAAAAAATATCTCCGGAAGTGAACTTTATTCACACATCATGCGGCGATGATTTCTTGCGTCTCTTCCGTCTTGTTCCAGGCGCGCCGGAACAAAAAACATGGATGGCCGTTTCGCAGCGAGAGAAACCGGGAGCGACTTATCAGGAAGATGAACTCGAATTTCGCCAAGTGAAGGTCAATGTGATGGCGTAGTTCCATACGGATCCGACCATTATGCCGAGCAGCCCCGCGAGCCACCAGGGAACAAAGAGGTCGTACAGAAAAGTGGCCACTCGAAGATTGATGAGGACACCCACCCCGCAGATCGCACCAAAAGAGAGGAATCCCGTGACGAACCGCCAGCCCCGCAATCGCCGATCGCGGTAGGTGAAAAGATTGTTGAGGATGAAATTGTTAATCATGGCGATCAGCGAAGCGGCCGTTTGGGAAACGGCAAATGAAATTCCCAGCCACTTCAACAGCACGCCCAACACCGCAAGGTGCACGACAACGCCCAGGGCGCCCACCGTAACAAACAAAACAAAGCGGACCGGGATCAGCCAGCCGATCAGTTTGTCCGCCAGAAGGAGCCCGAATTCCCAGACAACCAGGGTGTCGAGCTTGCTCTCCCCCCGCTGCCTCGAACGAAATTGATAGGGCATCTCTGTGCAGCGAATCCGGCCACGCGATGAGGAAAATATGTCGAGCAAGATCTTGAAGCCGCGTCCGGAAAGACGGTGAACGATACGGTCCAGCAGGCGGCGGTCCAGGACGAAGAAACCGCTCATCGGATCATGCAAATCGACCTTGAGAACCGCTTTTCCCACGGCGGACGCGATGCGGCTGAGCCGGAGCCTCTTTTCTTCCCAATCGCCCGTCTCGCCTCCCTCTGCGTAGCGGCTCCCCACGACAATGTCGAGCTCGTCCCGGCGCAAGCGCTCGAGCATGGCCGGCAACATCCGTTCATCGTGCTGCAGATCGGCGTCGAGCACCGCGAGGAAAGGCGAGGAAGTCGCCAACATCCCCTCGATGCATGCAGAGGCCAGACCCCGCCGTCCGACGCGCCGCAGGCACCGGATCCGGGAATCTCTCCGGGCCAATTCCTGGACCCGGTCGGCCGTGCCGTCCGGAGAATCGTCATCGACAAAAACAACTTCCCACTTTATTCCGTCCAGCGCACTCTTCAGTGCTTCGATCATCGGCTCCACGTTGGAACATTCGTTGAAAGTGGGGACGATGACAGAAATTTCCGCAGTCATTCGCTGTAAACTCCGGCGTCAAAGGACATTCCCGGCCTGGGCCTCGAAAAAATGCAGCGCCCCCCGCCGGGGCGATGGCCACAAAATGAGCGGTGTCAAAGCTGTCCGGGCATCATGCCGGGCAAGGAATTTTCCATGGAGCCGACGAGCGGACTTGAACCGCTGACCTGCTGATTACGAATCAGCTGCTCTACCAACTGAGCTACGCCGGCGAGGAGCGAAGACGGAACCCCTTCCCTCGGGGGGGTATTGAACACGCGGCCCCCCCGGGCGTCAAGACGCGGGCTCCGCCGGGCTGCTTGCCCGCAGAGGGGAGGGAATGCACCTTATCAGGATAATGCGGGGGCCTTCTATCTTGACTTGAACCCCCGGGGCGGGTCATTCTCCCCCTCCGTGAGCCGCTAGCTCAGGTGGTAGAGCAACGGACTTTTAATCCGTAGGTCCAGGGTTCGAGTCCCTGGCGGCTCACCAAAAAAATCCGGGAAGGGCCGGGGGTTATCACGCCCCTGGCCCTTCCTTTTGGGAGCGGATATAATGGCGCCGCCGGAAAGCCACGCGAAACGCATCCCCGCGCATAAGAGGAGGCCCCGCCTTGAGCGAAGCCGCCGATGAGTTCGAGTTTTTTCTCGAAAAACCCTGGTCGGACGGCCTGCCTGTCGTCACCCCCACCGAGAAACGCATCGCGCGCATGCTGGGCGGCACGCGCCGCGACCCGGAGGAGGTGATCGGCCCGGTGCCGCCCCTCATGGAGATGGCTACCATCCGCTCGGTCGCCATCCATGCCCTTATGGCGGGCTGCCGGCCCGAATACCTGCCCGTCGTCCTCGGCGGGGCGGCACTCATGCTGCGCGAGGAGTTCAACCTGAACGGGGTACAGGGCACGATGCACGGAGTCGCCCCCCTGATGATCGTGAACGGCCCCTACGCCGGGCAGATCGGCATCCACGGCGGCGTCGGCTGCTTCGGCCCCGGCTTCCGGGCGAACGCCTCCATCGGCCGGGCGATCCGCCTCATCCTGATGAACCTGGGAGGGGGCATCCCCGGCGTCTCCTCGATGAGCGTGTTCGGCACCCCGCTGCGCTACACCGCCTGCATCGGTGAGAACACAGAGTCCACCCCCTGGGAGACACTGGCCGTCTCGCGGGGCTACCGCCCGGATGAGGACGTCATCACGATGGCGATGGTCGAGAGTCCGCGCCTCACCTTCGATGACGTGAGCGAGGCGCCCGAGCGCCTGCTCGCCGGTATCGCCGATGCCATGACGGGGCTGGGCTCGTGGAACATGCACGCCCCCCGCAGCGACATGATCGTCGCCCTGGGACCCCAGCACGCCCGTATCTGCGCCGATGGCGGGCTCGACCGCGAAGAGGTGCACCGTCTCCTCATCGGGCAGGCCGGCCGCCGCGTGAAAGAGCTCCGGTGCGGGGGCAACTGGCGCCCCTCGCGCGCCCGCGAGATGCCCATTGAGGCTGACCCCGACGATCCTGAATTTTTCATTCCCGCCATCAAGGACCCGCGCGATCTGCACCTCATCGTCGCGGGCGGCGAGGGTTCGGCCACCGCCGTCTGCCACGGCTGGAGCGGCGGCAGCCGCGCCGTCCACGGCAGGTATGAAATCTAGCCGGAAAAAAGGCGCGCCGGTTCCCTTTTCCTGGTCCACAGATTAAAATCCTCCCATCATTCCCTTTTCCAGGGCAAAAGAGCCCACCAATCCACAGGGAGCCTGCGCATGAATTTTCTCCCGGGCAAGAGAAAACGATGAGCGGAAAAACCGTTTCGATGGCGGTCATCCTGGGGGACGGCGTGGGGCACGACGTACTCCCCGTCGCGACCGAGGTGATCCGCGCGGCCGCGGCCGCCACCGGAGTCGAGGTCACCCCCACCCTCTACAACTACGGGGCGCTGCGCTATCTCGAGGAGGGCGCCTCCCTTCCCGAGGATGTGCCCGGCCTCGTCCGCGAACTCGCCGCGAAGCACGACGCCATCCTCTTCGGCAGCGCGGGGGCCGATCCGCGGGTGCCGCCCGAGGCGGAGTGCCGCGAACTGCTCATCCAGCTCCGCCGGGAGCTCGATCTCTACATCAACCTGCGGCCCGCGCCCCTGCTCCATCCGCGCTTCTCCCCCCTCAAGGCCGACGTGCCCATCGATCTGGTGGTCGTCCGGGAGAACACCGAGGGGCTGATGTCGCGCATGGGCGGGAACTTCAAAAAAGGAACGGTGGATGAGGTCGCCATCACCGAGGACATCAACACCTACAAAGGGGTGGAGCGCATCTGCCGCTTCGCCTTCGAGTACGCCCGGGGGCGCGGCTACCCCACGGTCACGATGGCCGACAAGTACGGCTCGGTCATCCATGCGCACGACCTCTGGCAGCGCGTCTTCTGGGACATCTCCGCTCAATTTTCCGACATCGAGGGAAAACACTGCTTCATCGACACCCTCTGCATGGACCTTGTCCTGCACCCCGACAGATTTTCGGTCATCGTGACGAACAACATGTTCGGCGACATTCTGAGCGATCTGTGCGCCTCCCTCGTCGGTGGCGTCGGCGTCGCCGCCTCCGGGTGCATCCATCCGGGAAGGGTGTGCATGTTCGAGCCGGTGCACGGCACCGCACCCGACATCGCCCTCAAGGGCATCGCGAATCCCTTCGCCGCCGTCTTGACCGGACGGATCCTGCTCGACACGCTGGGCCACGCCGAAGCCGCCGATCTGATCTGGCGGGCGGTCCAGGCCGCGGTGAAGGAGAACAAGCTCACCGCCGACCTCGGCGGCACGCTTAACACCAAAGCCGCCGGGGATTACCTCCTGGAAGCGATCGGCAAGCTCGCGAGCGGCTGATCGGACCGGGGTCGATCGAAGCGCCTACCCCATCTCCGGCCTTCTGTCCCGCCAGGGCCTTGCGGCTTCGAGCTGGCCCGCGAGGCGGAAGAGGGTGCCCTCCTCTCCGTAGCGGCCGAAGAACTGCGCGCCCACCGGAAGATTCCCTTCCGTCCAGTGGAGCGGCACCGACATCGCGGGCTGGCCGGTGATGTTGGCGATGGCGGTGAAGCCGCCCCGCTGGCCGTGGCGCACGAAATAATCCTCCAGACTCTCGTTCATCATCGAAAGCTCCCCGAGCGGAAAAGGCGGCCGGGCCATCGTGGGGGTGAGGAGGGCATCAAAACTCCCCTTCTCGAAAAAAACCGCCATCTGCCTTCCTGCGCGGTGGAGCTCCCAGGTGGCCTGGACGTAATCGGCCGCGTCGTACCGCTCCGCCCGCTCGAGATAGATGCGCGTCACGTTCTCCAGATCATCCACGCCGGGGGGGCGCCCCACGGCTTTCGCGCGCAGACCGATAACCCTTTTGAGATTCACGGCCACAATCGTCACCCGGGCGGCATCGAGGGCCGCGGCATCGAACGCGGGGGAGGCCTCCACGACCTCGTGCCCCAGCTCCCCGCAAAGGCGCGCCGTCTCCCCGAGCGCCGCCCGGCAGTCGGGGTGCACCTCCGCCCCGTTGATCGAGACATCCGAGAGCGCGATGCGCAGCTTGCCGGGCGAACGGCCCACCTCTTCCAGGAAAGGGCGTTCGGGCGGGGGAGCGAAATAGGGGGCGCCCGCATCGGGGCCCGAGACCGCATCGAGGAGCGCCGCGCTGTCGCGCACCGTGCGGGTGATGGCGTGGAGGGTGCTCATCCCGGCCCAGCTCTCCCCCGCGTCCGGCCCGTAGGGGGTGCGTGCGCGGGTGGGCTTCATCCCGAAGAGGCCGCAGCAGGCCGCCGGCACCCGGATGGAGCCGCCCCCGTCGGAGGCGCTCGCCATCGGGACGATGCCTGCGCAGACGGCGGCGGCCGTCCCCCCGCTCGAGCCCCCCGGCGTGCGCGCGAGGTCCCACGGGTTGTGGGCCGGGCCGAAGAGGCGCGGCTCGGTCGAGATCGAGATGCCGAGCTCGGGGGTGTTCGTCTTTCCAAAAATGACGAGGCCCGCCCGCTTGTAGCGGGCGATGATCTCGCTGTCGTGATCGGGAACGAGGTCGGCGAAAAAGCGCGAGCCCTGCGAGGTGGGCACCCCGGCATAGAAAACCGTCAGGTCCTTGAGGAGAAAGGGGACCCCCGTGAAGGGCCCCTCCGGCAGCCCCGCCGCGATGGCCGCCCGGCCTTCGCCGTACATCTTCGTGACGATGGCGTTCAGGGCGGGATTCAACCGCTCGGCCCGCGCGATCGCGGCCTCGAGCAGTTCGGCGGGCGGGACCTCCCCCCGCCGCACGAGTTCCGCCAGCCCGACCGCATCGAAGGATTCGTATTCGGAAAATGCGCTCAAGGGATTCCCTCCAGGATAGAAACGCTCCATCGCACGGCTGGCCGCGCTCCGGGCAGGGTGCTACATTCGAAGAAATCACATCATAGCCAAAAAAACGAAGGAGTGTCTCATGGCGCGCCGGCTCATCGACCTCAACGTCCCGCTCCGCAACGACAGCTACGACGGCACCCCGCCGGAAATCCAGTACATCTCGCACGAGCAGATCGGCCGCAGATGGGCGAAAACCTATGGCTTCGAGCCCTCCGACCTGCCGGATGGCTGCGGCGGGGCGAGCGAGCGCCTCTGGCTCTCCTCCCACTCGGGCACCCACATCGACACGGCCTATCACTACGCCCCCACCAGCGAGGGAAAGCCCTCGCGCCCGGTGGATGAGGTCGAACTCGACCACTTCTTTGCTGACGCCTTCCGCCTCGACCTCACCCACAAAAAACCCGCCGAGCTGATCGAGCCTGAAGACCTCCAGGCCGCGCTCGCTCAGATCGGCTACACGATCAAGCCGGGCGACATCGCCCTCATCTGGACGGGGACGACCGACAACTACTACAACAGCCCCAGATTTCTCGAGATGCAGCCCGGCATGACCCGCGCATCGATCCTCTGGCTCGCGGGACAGGGCGTGAAGGTCGTCGGGATCGACGCCTGGGGGATCGATATCCCCTTCTCGAAGATGGCCGAGAAACTCAAGGCGGGCGACAAGGCCGCCTTCTGGCAGGGCCACTACGCCGGAAAGGAGAAGGAGTACTTCCAGATCGAAAAGCTCGCGAACCTCGGGAACATCCCGCGCGCGCACGGCTTTCAGGTGGCCTGTTTCCCGGTGCTCATCGAGCGGGCGAGCGGGGCCTGGTGCCGCGCCGTGGCGATTGTCGAGGACGAGGGGTAGCCTTCCGCGCCCGGCGCGGTTTGTGCCATACTCGCTTCGGCCTTCCCCACCGCTACCGTTCAGCCATTTGACGAAGACTCCCCGATCAAGGAGGCGCCCCATGGGCTACCGCACCGAAACCGACAGCATGGGCGAAATTCAGGTGCCCGAAGACAGATACTACGGCGCGCAGACGGCGCGCTCCCTCATCCACTTCAAGATCGGGACCGACCGCTTCCCGCGCGAGATCATCCGCGCCCTCGGCATCCTGAAGAAGGCGGCGGCGCTCATCAACAAGGAACTCGGCTCCCTGCCCGCCGAGAAGGCCGACCTCATCGTCCGCGCGGCAGACGAGGTGATCGAGGGAAAGCTCGATGCGCACTTTCCCCTTTCGGTCTGGCAGACCGGCAGCGGCACCCAGAGCAACATGAACTCGAACGAGGTCATCGCGAACCGTGCCATTGAGCTCGCGGGCGGAAAAATGGGGAGCAAGAAACCGATTCACCCCAACGACGACGTGAACAAGGCCCAGTCCTCGAACGACACCTTCCCGACCGGGATGCACATCGCCGCCGCCGAGCGGATTCACCACCACCTGCTCCCCGCGGTCGAGCAGCTCCGCGCCACCCTCGAGAAAAAGGCGAAGGCTTTCGCGGACATCATCAAGATCGGCCGGACCCACCTGATGGACGCGGTGCCGCTGACGCTCGGCCAGGAGTTCTCCGGCTACGTCACCCAGCTCGAAAACGGCAAAAAGCGCATCGCGTTTGCGCTCGATGGTCTCTTGGAGCTCGCCCTCGGCGGCACCGCCGTCGGCACCGGCCTCAACACCCATCCCGATTTCGCGGAAAAGTCCGCCGCCCGCATCGCGGAGCTCACCGGCCTTCCCTTCCGCACCGCCCCCAACAAGTTCGAGGCCCTCGCCGCGCACGACGCGGTGGTCTTCGCCAGCGGGGCGGTGAAGACCCTCGCCTGCTCGCTCATGAAAATCGCGAACGATGTCCGCTGGCTCGCCTCGGGGCCCCGCTGCGGCATCGGGGAGCTCATCATCCCCGCCAACGAGCCCGGCAGCTCCATCATGCCCGGCAAGGTGAACCCCACCCAGAGCGAGGCGATGACGATGGTCTGCGCCCAGGTGATTGGCAACGACACCGCCGTCAACGTGGGGGGCGCCTCGGGGAACTTCGAGCTCAACGTCTTCAAGCCGGTGATGATCTTCAACCTGCTGAACTCGATCCGCCTCCTCGCGGACGCCTGCGTCTCCTTCGAGGAACACTGCGCGCGCGGCATCGAGCCGAACCGCGAGGCCATCGAGGACTACCTGCGCCGCTCCCTCATGCTGGTGACGGCGCTCAACCCGGTGATCGGCTACGACAACGCCGCCAAGGTGGCGAAAAAGGCCTACGAGGCGAACGGGACGCTCCGCGACGCCGCCATCGAGCTCGGCCTCCTCACCGGGGAGAAGTTCGATGAAGCCGTAAGGCCCGAGCTGATGATCGGCCCCAAGGCGTAGCTTCATCTCCGCAGACAAAAAAAACCTCCCGGTTCCCGCCGGGAGGTTTTTTTATTTGTGCGGTGCGGCGGAACTCAGCTCTTGAGAAGCTGGCGGAGGACGTACTGCAAAATGCCGCCGTTCTGGTAGTAGAGCACTTCGTTCGGGGTGTCGATGCGGACGGTGGCGGTGAAGGTTATGACCGGGCCGCCGTCATCGGGGAGGGCGGTGACTTTCACTTCCTTGGCCTCCCCGCCCTGGAGCCCCTCGATGTCGAAGACTTCCCGGCCGGTGAGGCCGAGCTCCTCGGCGCCCTCGCCCGCCTTGAACTGAAGGGGAAGAACCCCCATCCCGAGCAGGTTCGAGCGGTGGATGCGCTCGAAGCTCTTGGCGATGACCGCCCGGATGCCGAGCAGGCTCGGCCCCTTGGCCGCCCAGTCGCGCGATGAGCCCGAGCCGTACTCCGCGCCGCCCATGGCGATCGTCGGGACGCCCTCTTCCCTGTACCTTTGGGCGGCGTCGAAGATGCTCACCTGCTCGCACGAGGGGAAGTGGACCGCCCAGCCGCCCTCGGTGCCGGGGGCGATGCGGTTCCTGAGGCGCACGTTGGCGAAGGTGCCGCGCATCATCACCTCGTGGTTCCCCCGCCTGGAGCCGAAGCTGTTGAAGTCCTTGTCCACCACGTCGTTCATGATGAGGAAGCGGCCCGCCGGGCCATCCTTCTTGATGGCGCCCGCGGGGGAGATGTGGTCCGTCGTCGTGCTGTCCCCGAGGGAGACGAGGCACCTGGCGCCCTTGATGTCCTCCACCGGATCGGGCTCGGGCTTCATGCCGTCGAAGTAGGGCGCCGGCTGGACGTAGGTGGACATCGGGTCCCATTCGTAGAGATCGCCCTTCGGCGTCGGCAGCGCCATCCACCGGAGGTCGCCCCGGAAGACATCGGCGTAGCTCTTCTGGAACATCTCGGCCTTCACGTTTTCGAGGACGACCTGCTGCAGCTCGCTCTGGCTCGGCCAGATGTCCCTGAGATAGACCGGGCTGCCCTCTTTGTCCTCGCCGATGGGCTCGGTCGCGATGTCCTGGCCCATGTGGCCGGCCAGGGCGTAGGCCACGACAAGCGGCGGGGAGGCGAGGAAGTTCATCCGGACCTCGGCGTGCACCCTTCCCTCGAAGTTGCGGTTGCCCGAGAGGACCGAGGCCACGACGAGATCGCCCTCACTGATGGCCTTCGAGATGTGCGGCGGCAGGGGGCCGGAGTTTCCGATGCAGGTGGTGCAGCCGTAGCCCACTGTCTGGAAACCGAGCTGATCGAGGTAAGTATCGAGCCCGGCTTTCTGGAGGTATTCCGTCACCACCTTCGAGCCCGGCGCGAGGCTGGTTTTCACCCAGGGCTTGCTCTGGAGGCCGCGCTCGGCCGCCTTTTTCGCCACAAGACCCGCGGCCAGCATGACGTAGGGGTTCGAGGTGTTGGTGCAGCTCGTGATGGCGGCGATGACGACCGCGCCGTGGGTGAGCGCGTAGGTCTTCGTGCCGTCCTTCACCTGGACGGCGGCCGGCGCCGCGACCCCGCCGCCCGCTCCGCCCGAGAGCTCGGCGAGCATCTTGTCGAGCTCGCGCTCGAAGGTGTCCTTCGCCTCGCGGAGCAGAATTCTATCCTGCGGCCGCTTGGGGCCCGAGATGCAGGGCTCGACGGAGGCGAGATCGAGTTCGAGGGTGCCGGTGTAGCGGGCCTCGGGGCTGTTCTTGTCGCGGAACATCCCCTGCGCGCGGGCGTAGGCCTCGACCAGGGCGATGTTCTCGGCCGATCTTCCTGTGAGCTTGAGGTACTTCAGCGTCTCGGCGTCGATCGGGAAGATACCGCAGGTCGCCCCGTACTCGGGGGCCATGTTGCTGATGGTGGCACGGTCGGCGAGGGGCAGATCGGCGAGGCCGGGCCCGAAGAACTCGACGAACTTCCCGACCACCCCCTTCTTGCGGAGCATCTGCACCACGACGAGCACCAGATCGGTGGCGGTGGCGCCCTCGGGCAGCCTGCCGCTCAGCTTGAAGCCGATCACCTCGGGAATGAGCATGGAGTAGGACTGCCCGAGCATGGCGGCCTCGGCCTCGATGCCGCCCACCCCCCAGCCCAGGACGCCCAGGCCGTTGATCATCGTGGTGTGGGAGTCGGTCCCGACCAGGGTGTCGGGGAAGGCCTGAAGGATGCCGCCCTTCTCCCTCGTCGCCACGACGTGGGCGAGGTACTCGAGGTTCACCTGATGGACGATGCCGGTCTCGGGCGGGACGACGCGGAAGTTGTCGAAGGCCTGCTGCGCCCACCGGAGAAAGGCGTAGCGCTCGGCGTTGCGCTCGTATTCAATCTCCGCGTTCTTGTCGAGCGCGTCCGCCGTGCCGAAGGCGTCCACCTGG
Organism: bacterium; assembly: GCA_027622355.1. Classification (NCBI taxonomy): domain Bacteria; species bacterium. Next base: position 12,549 of record JAQBZT010000027.1, read on the forward strand.
ACCGAGTGGTCGATCACCAGGTCCACCGGCTGGAGCGGATTGATGCGGTTGGGGTCTCCGCCCATCCGCTTCATGGCGTCCCGCATGACGGCGAGATCCACCACGGCGGGCACCCCGGTGAAGTCCTGGAGGATTACCCGGCTCGGCATGAAGCCGATCTCCCGGTGCGGGGGGTTTTCGGGGCTCCAGCCGGCGAGGGCCTCGATGTCCGCGGCGGTCACGGATCTTCCGTCCTCGTTGCGCAGGAGGTTTTCGAGGAGCACCTTCAGCGAGTAGGGCAGCCGCGCAATGTCGCCCTTGTCCTTCAGGGCGTCGAGCCGGAAGATTTCGTACGTCTGCCCGCCGACCTCGAGCGCCGCGCGGGCCTGAAAACTGTTCGTCATGGGAGCTCCCTTGCCGCAAATTGGAAAAATAACTTTGTTTCAGGGGATTTTCGGCTCGCCGGCGACCCAATAGAGAAAGGCCGGGCTCTTGAGCCACCCGGCGCAGACGCTGGAGAGCGGGCGAAGAATATCACAGCTTCCCCCCGCCCGGCGAGCGGATGGACCCTAATCCTGGGGAGGGGCCTCCACCACCATGTAGGTCGCAATCGAGTAGGCGATCTGCTTGCCCTTTCCGTCGGTGATGTTGACCCGCCAGACGGAAGTGCGCCGCCCGACATGGAGCGCATCCGCCTCGGCGATCAGTTCCCCTGCCCGCACCGCGCCGATGAAATTGATCTTCATCTCGACGGTGACGAGGCGCGAGCCCCGCGGGTGGGTGGTGTGCGCCGCGACGCCCCCCGCCACATCGGCAAGAGTGGCCACCGCGCCGCCGTGCACGATTCCGGTCGGCTGAAGGACCTCCGGGCGGATGGGAAGCCGCAGGCGCGAGTAGCCCGGCCGCACTTCGTCCAGCTGAAGCCCGACGTGCGCATTGAAGTTCCCGATGAACCTTTGGCGAAATATCTCCGCCGCGTTTTCGGCGGTCAATTCTTTTTCCAAGTTGCAGACCTCTTTTGGACGCGGGCGGGCTACCAATCCCAGAACAGGGTGAACGAGCGGCCGGTCTGGGGATTTTGCTGATTCCAGATGAGCCGGATTTCCCCCGTATCCGGGGCGGTTTTGGGCACCACCCGCCTTTTGTTCAGGCTGTGGGACGCCCCCATGGACTCCTCCCGCCTTGCGCCGATGATCTTCCGGCCCGGCGGGAGACGGACTTCCAGATGAAAACTTTCGGTCGGATACTCGACGACCAGCGTCACCCATTCGTTCCGCGAGGTAAAGGTATCGGCCATCTCAAGCGTATGGCGCACCTCGAAAACATCGCCCGCGTAAATTTTTCCGGAAAGCTCGAGCAGGGCCGAGAAGTCCGCCCCCGCGCCCTGGTGAATCCGGTAGTTCACTTCCTTCCAGTCGGACGCAGCCTCCTGCTCAGGAACCCGGCGAAGTTCGTAGACCGCTTTCCGCTCGCCGGTTCCCGTATGGTACCGCGTCCGCACCTCGGCCAGATCCCGAAGCGCCAGGCACCGGCGCGTGCTGACCATCTCCGCCTTCTGGCCCTGCGTATCCGCCAGGCTGTAAATCCGCTCGTAGTACAGGACCCGGTAGTCGTAGGTGACGCCCCCCTTGGGGCGCTCGGGGGCGGCTTGCTGCGCCGCCTCGTCAACCTGCGGGAGACGCCCTTCCAGATGGGAGAGGCGATCGCCCATTTCCTTCTGGGCCTTGAGGATCTCGGAAACGCCGCCCGCCAGATCCTTGAGGATTTTTTCCATGTCATCCGGTGCTTTCGCCATTCATCCCGCCCCAGGAAAATGTTTTGATCACACTTCGGGCAGGAAAGGTATCACCCGCAAGGGAAAATACAAGCGGGATTTGTACCCCTCGGCCTTTTATCATTGTGAACAAGGCATGATTTGCGCGGCCTTCCCCTGCTTCTGCTGTAATATAAATAATGAAAGATTTTCCCCTCTCCTGCGCCTCCCGGCGGAATTTCACTCCAACTGTTTGATTTTAAACATATTACTGTATACGCCGCGCCCGGACTTCCATTTCCACTCGCCGTCCCCCGGCTTGCCTTGATTTCTCTTTGCATCTCCCCCCCGCCTGTGGCAAAATTCCCTTGGCTTTCGGAAAGAATAGCAATAGACGGATCATCCGGGATGCAGGACCGCCCGGGTGCTTTCCATGCGTCGCCGTGGGGGTTCCTCTGGCTCCCGGGCGGGCGCTGTGCAAGTCGGCAAGGCGGAAAGTTCGGAAGCGGGAATTCGGAAAGGCGAGAACATGCACACGCACAACCACGCCAAGAGTATCTCCCCGTCTCTCTCCCGAGCTGTCTCCGTTTTTTCCCATCACTGGATTCACCGAACGCACTCTATGCGGCAAGCGGAACCTGGCACTGCGTTCTAAGCAAGAAGACCGGAGGGAAATTCGGAATTTCCCGAAGGGGCAAGCCGGCAAGTCACTTTCAATGCAAGTCGGCAACACAAAGGAGCAACACATGCGTAAATTTCTTTTCGTCATCGCCGCGGCACTGCTCGCGGTAGCCATGGCGGCTCCGGCGCAGGCCATCGACTTCAAGATGACCGGCCTGTTCTGGATGGAAGGCGTCTCCGCGGATGACGCCGACAAAAACAGCCGCTTGCACGATGGCAAGCAGTTCAGCCGCTTCCTCATGCGGCCGCGCTTCCACGCGATCGCCGAGGGCGGCAAGATCTGGGCCATCAGCGAGCTCGACGTCGGCGGCGCCGGCTTCCGGCTCGTCGGTGTCGGCACGGGCCGCGCGGACATTCAGGGCAACCGCCACGTGGTGGACTTCCTGATCCCGGGCACCCAGCTCCGCTTCCGCTTCGGCAAGACAGACTGGGTCGGCCCCTCCGGAGGACTCATGGGCTCCGGCGCAGGCCAGACGCGCGGACAGGGCTTCGCCATCTACGGCAAGCTGACCAACAAGCTCTCCCTCTGGGCGCACGACAACCAGTACAACGAAGACCAAGGCGCGACGGCGGGCTTCCAGTCGCCGGGCCGGACCACCGGTGAGAAAGCCGAGAACGGCGATACCTACCAGGTCCGGCTGACCTACCAGGCCTCTCCGAATCTGGCCATCAGCCCGTTCGTTTTCTGGGACTTCCAGAACGGCATCGACAGCTCGGACGCCACGCCGGAGTACGACATTTTCTGGTACGGCCTGCACGTCAAGGGCAAGGCCGGGATCCTCAGCTACGAAGCCATGGGCATTCTCCAGAACGGCAAAATCAATTTCTCCCAGAGCTCCGACCGGAAGGACATCAAGGTCCGGGGCGCGGCCGGATTCGCCGATTTGTGGCTGAACTTCGGCAAGCTCAGGGTCGGCACCCGCGTGCATTTCACCTCGGGCGATGACGACCCCAACGCCAACGGCCTGCTCGGCAACCAGAGAGACAACAAGATCTCGCGCTTCTCGACGCCCCGCCAGAACAACAGCGGCTGGGCCATCGGCCCGCAGCTCATCACCGAGCGCCGCTTCAACACCATGCCGATCATCAGGACCCCGGCCAACCAGGGCACCGGCAACGGCGGCGCGGAGGGCAACGGCCTTCAGTTCTACGAGCTGCAGGGAGCCTACGCGCTGACGAAGAGCATCGGCATCAGGGGCTGGGTGTCCTTCATCCGCTCCACCGCGAAGCGCGCGGGCGTTGACGCCAACAACGACGGCGATGTCACCGACTCGGGCGACACCGAGTACACGAACGACAAGGACATCGGCACCGAGGTGGACCTCGGCGTGGACTGGAAGATGTACAAGAACCTCACGCTCACCACCGCGGTTTCCTATCTGTTCGCCGGCGACTACGGCAAGACGAAGTCCACCGGCGGCGTGGCGACAGCCAGTCGCGCCTTTGATGACACCTGGGCGCTCTTCCTCAACATCCGCTACACCTTCTAGGGATCGCGAAGAAGACACACCCGGATTTGCCAGGTTCCACGGCCCGGGGGGCATCCGCCCCCCGGGCTTTTTTATG